>CAYLHR010000121.1:0-6536 GCA_964383335.1 uncultured Lachnospiraceae bacterium | reverse complement strand
ATAATCACGGCGGTCTTCTGGCCGCGGCCCTTCTGGCCGCGCTCGATCAGATCACCAAGGCGGCCGCGAAGGAGCGCCTGGCCGGCGGTCCCGTGGTTCTCATAGACGGGGTATTTCAGTTTCAGTACCTGGAGAACCGGGGCGCGGCCTTCGGCATCTTTCAGAACCAGAGATGGCTGTTTCTCATCCTGACGGCGGCCTTCCTCATCTTTGCGGTCTGGTTCTATGTCAGAATTCCGGGCGGAAAGAGGTACAGGCTCATGCGCGTGATCTGCGTCATGATCACGGCCGGTGCCGTCGGCAACCTGATCGACCGCGTATTTCTCGTTTATGTGCGGGACTTCCTGTATTTTGTGCTGATCGACTTCCCGATCTTCAACGTCGCGGACATCTACGTCACGGTGTCTGCGGCCCTGATGATCTGGGCGGTGCTTTTCTACTATAAGGACGAGGAGCTGAGCTTTTTGAACACGGGCAGATCTCAGGAAAAGAGGGCCGGCCATGAGTGAACGCGAAGTGCATGTGATCACGGGCGATGAGGCGGGGGTCCGGATTGACCGGGTCTTAAGCGGCGCATTTCCCGACCTCTCGCGGACCTTTATCCGGGAGCTGATCGACGGCGGTCTCGTCACCTGCGCGGGCAGGGCGGTGAAGGCGAGCTTCAAGGCCTCTTCGGGGGATGAGATTCAGCTTCTCATTCCCGAGCCCGAAAAGGCCGATATCAAGCCCGAGGAGATGGATCTGTCCATCCTGTACGAGGACGACGACGTCCTGGTCGTCGACAAGCCCCAGGGCCTAACGGTGCATCCCGCCGCCGGCCACCCCGACGGCACGCTGGTGAACGGCATCCTCGCCCACTGCGGGGATTCGCTTTCGGGCATCAACGGCGTGATGCGGCCGGGCATCGTCCACCGCATCGACAAGGACACGAGCGGGGCGCTGATTATCTGTAAAAATGACGCCGCCCACCGCTCCATCGCGGAGCAGCTGAAGAACCACACGGTGACCCGGAGATACAGGGGCATCGTGCACGGGAATCTGCCCGCGGATTTCGGAACGGTGGAGGGCAATATCGGGAGAAACCCCTACTTCAGAAAGAAGATGTCCGTCGTGAAGGAGGGCGGAAAGCCCGCCGTGACCCACTATGCCGTCCTCGAGAGATTCGGCGGCTTCACGAGCTGCGAATTCGTGCTCGAGACGGGGCGGACCCACCAGATCCGCGTGCACATGGCGTCGATCGGACATCCGCTCGTGGGTGACCCCCTTTACGGCCCCTCCCGCTGTCCCTTTCATCTTGAGGGACAGGCCCTCCATGCCATGGTGATCGGGTTTCAGCACCCGTCCGCCGGGGAGTATATGGAGTTTACGGCGCCTCTGCCGGCCTATTATACGGAGCTCCTCGGAAAGCTCCGCCGGATGAATCAGAGACCCTGAGCCGGGCGGGGGTACGGGCAGCTGCACGGTGATTTTGCACTATCATATTGCTGACAGGAGAACACAACATTGAACTGGAGAAACAACAGGGAAGCTCAGCAGATTGCGATACTCGCGTTTCTGGTCGTTGCCGCGAGCATGGTGTTTTATTTCTTTCTCTTCCGGACATCGTCCATCGGCGTCGGAATCGGGAAGGTGCTGAGCGTACTGAACCCCGTGATTTACGGGGGAGTGATCGCCTATATCCTGAATCCGCAGCAGACAGTGATTGAAAATACGATCTACAAGCTTCTCTACAAATATGACAAAAAACCGGGCGTCAAGGGTAAGAACGCGGTCCGGGTCGCGAGCGTCTTTCTGTCGCTGCTCATTCTGATCCTCATCATCTACGGTCTGGGATCCATCGTCGTTCCGGAGATGGTGCGCAGCATCCGGAACATCATTTATAATTTCCAGCGGTACGTGAATAATATCAATACCTTCATCAACACATTTTTCAAGGGAAATGAGCAGCTGGACGAGCAGACGACCGCACTCATCAACGACTACGCCGGCCGCCTGCAGGAGTGGCTGAGTTCGGACTTAAGCCCGAAAATCGATTTCGTGGCGGACAATCTGACGACGGGCGTTCTGTCCTTTGTGGCCTTTGTGAAGAATTTCTTCCTCGGCATGATCATCTCGGTCTATATTCTGGCGGCCAAGGAGAATCTGATCGCCCGCTTCCGCAGAGTGGTTTATTCCGTGTTCAGTATAAAGACAGGAAATCGGATTCTCTTCAACCTCCGCTTCATGGATGAGAAGTTCGGCGGCTTCATCATCGGAAAGCTGATCGACTCCGCAATCATCGGGGTGATCTGCTATTTCTGCTGCGTGATTCTTCGGATGCCCTACGCGATCCTGGTCGCCGTCGTGATCGGGGTGACAAATGTCATTCCCTTCTTCGGCCCCTTCATCGGCGCCATCCCGTCCACGGTTCTCATCTTCGTCGTGAGTCCCTTCAAGGCACTGATCTTCATCATCTTCATTCTGATTCTCCAACAGTTTGACGGAAATGTGCTCGGCCCCAGGATCCTGGGAAGCTCCGTCGGCATCTCGAGCTTCATGGTGGTTCTCGCCATTCTGATCGGAGGCGGCTTCCTGGGGGTGACGGGCATGGTGATCGGCGTCCCCTTCGCGGCTGTATTTTCCGCCTTATTCCAGGGGTGGATGCTGCGGCGGATGCGGGATAAGAATCTGCCCGGTGATCTGGAGTCCTACCACTATCTGAAGGAGATCAACCCCATCAATCACGAGCTGATCGATGAGGACAACGAGAAAAATGACATGAGCCTCTACGACCGGATCCGCTTCAGGGACGAAATCGTCCGCTCCTTCGACGAGCCGCTGAAGGAGAGAAGCTGGGAGCGGAAGATGGAGGATATCGAGCGGGAGGACTCCGAGATCGACGGCACCTATTACAAGAACAATCCCTCTGCCCGGAGAAGGAGGACGCGGATCTTCGGAGACGGGGAACAGGATCCGGCCGCGGATCTGCCGGAGGATCAGCCTGACGATACCTCTGCGGGGGATCAGCCTGACGATGCCTCTGCGGGGGATCAGCCCGATGATACCCATACGGGGGATCAGCCTGACGGAAATCAGAAAGGGGAAACGGCGGGCGCGGAATAACAGGATCTTTGCCGCTGCCGGATCTGCGGCAAATGCAGGATTCCCGCAATTGTGTGAATTTTTTCGGAGCGCGGCAGATTTTCGTTGATTCCGGATGAATACAGGGGATATAATTTCTCATGGAGGAAAAGTGCTTATGAAAAAAATGATCAGAAGGCTCATGCCGGTTTTCGCCGTCATCATGGTTTTCGCGGCGGCGGTCACGGCACACGCGGAGCCGGAGGAGGAAGCGTCCTACATCAGCAGGGAATTTGTGCGGCAGACCGGCGCGACGGAGACATCCGTCACCGTGTCATGGGACAGGGTCGAGGGGGCCGAGTCCTACGCCGTGAGCTACGCTTCGTCCGCGGCGAATATCGGAAAGGACAATTTCATCAATGTCGGAAGCAGGAGAACCTACACCGTCACGGGGCTTAAGAAGCAGACCACCTTATATTTCAGCGTCATGACGTCCGACGGGGAATCGGATAAGCCGATTCTGGATGTGATCAAGGTGTCCACGAGCCCGGAGGCGCTGAAGGGGTTCAAGGTGAAGAGCTGGTCGTCGGACGGAAAGACTGTTATCGTGCAGTCCTCCGTGACCAACTATACGTCCTCGTCCGGGAAGAAGAGCTACGACAAGGTCACAAACGGCTTTGAGTGGCAGATTCTGAACCGGAAGGGAAGAGTGGTGGACAAGGGCTCCTCCGACAAGCAGATGAAGCTGAAGTCCAAAAAGGTGTCGTCGAAGAGCGTCTACCGCCTGAGAGTGAGGGGCTACGCGTCGGCCTACCGCACGAAGGAAAAGCTCTACGGTCCATGGGCGGTCTTCCCCCTCGTTCCGTCGGTCCAGGTGAAGACGGCGGGCATCACGGGCGGCAAGCTGCGCCTCAGGTGGCAGAAGGTCGCGGGCGCGAAGTATTATGACATTTATGTATCCAGAAAGGCGGGCTCCGGCTACAGAAAGGTGAGAACCGTAAAGGCCTCCAGAGTGTCGGCTGCCATCTCCGAATACAGAGGAAAGAAATTTGTCCGCAAAGCGGGCCGCTCCTATTACTTCTACGTCTCCGCCAGAACGAAGGTGAGCGGGAAGGAATATAAGAGCTGGAAAAAAGAAAAAATGGTGCTTGGGCTCATCTGAGCCCATTTTTTTTCGCTGTATAAAGGGGAAATCAGAATGATCGGACTGGGAGTTGCCGGCGCAGGACTCATCGCAAAGGAAGTGCTGCCGTATCTTAAGAGCTGGGGATTTGCCCCCGCCGCCATCTGCGGCAGGCCGTCGTCCGCGGAGAAGACCCGGGAGACGGCGCTGCAGTACGCAGGAGGCGTATATTACTGCGATTTCGGGGAAATGCTGAAAAATCCGCAGGTGGAGGCCGTATACATCGCCGTGCCTAACCACCTGCACTTCCGCTTCGCCCGGGAGGCTCTTCTTGCGGGCAGGGATGTGATCTGCGAAAAGCCGCTCGCGTCAAATCTGAGGGAGGCAGAGGAGCTGGCCCGCCTGGCCGCGTCACGCGGACGCCTTCTCTTTGAGGCGGTGACAACCGTGTACCAGCCGGCTTACGCGAAGACCCGTGAATGGCTTCCCCGCATCGGCGATATCAAACTTGTCAGCTGTCATTTCTGCCAGTATTCCAGCCGCTATGACGCTTTCCGGGCCGGAAAGACGATGCCCGTCTTTGACCCTGAACAGTCGGGCGGGGCGCTCATGGACATCGGAATGTACAATCTGACCTGGCTGACCGGCCTCTTCGGAAAACCGGTCTCCGCGGTCTATTTTCCGAATATGGAAAGAGGGATCGATACTTCCGGCATTCTGACGCTGGATTACGGGTCTTTCAGGGCCGTCTCCGCTGCCGCCAAGGACTGCGCGGCGCCGGCGCGCTATTTGATTCAGGGGACGGAAGGATATCTCCTCACGGAGACGACCGCGAATATCTGCCGGGATGTGACGCTGCATATGAACGACGGGACGGAAGAGAAGTATGAGTCCGGATTCGGGAGCCGCATGGAGTGCGAGTTCCAGACTTTTGCGCGTTTGATCGGGAAAGGAGACCGGGAGGCCTGCCGCCGTCTGCTGCAGGGGAGTCTGCTTGTTTCCGAAGTGATGACGGAGGCCAGGCTGGCGGCAGGCCTCCGCTTTCCCGCAGACGCGTGATCGAGTCAGATATTACTCCCGCAGATGCACGCTGGACGCGGCCCGCCGCCTCCGTTCCTCATCCATGGCGGCGTAGTGGCGCCGCGTCGTGTCCACATTCTTGTGGCCCAGCACATCGGCCACGAGATAAATATCCCCGGTCTCTCTGTAAAGGGCTGTGCCGTAGGTGCTGCGCAGCTTGTGAGGGGTGATGTGCTTGGTCGTCGCCACGGCGGACGCGTACTTTTCCACGAGGTTCTCGACGGACCGAACATTCATTCGCCTGCGCTGGGTGGAGTAGAAGAGGGCGTGTTCGTGGCCCGGGGCACCCTGAATGCCGGAGCGCACCTCGAGATAGGTTTTCAGCGCCCGCTCAACTTCCTCGCCGAAATAGACATAGGCCTCGTTTCCGCCTTTCCGGACCACCTTAATCCGGTTTTCGCGGAAATCGATATCCTCGACATCCAGCCCCACACATTCCGAGACGCGGATTCCCGTGCCCAGAAGCAGGGTCACAAGGGCGAGATCCCGTTCGCGGGTCTTTTTGTAATACACGGCTGCCTGGCCGGTCAGCGTCTGTCCGCAGTTTTCGATATATTCCAGCAGCGCGGACACCTCGCCGGCGTCCAGCCTGACGATGGCCTTTTCATGTATTTTAGGCATGTCCACCTTGACGGTGGGATTTGTGCGGATCATCTCGTGACGGAAATAATAGGCGTAGAAGCTCCTGAGGGAGGACATCTTGCGCTTCAGGCCGCGCTCGCCGTTGGTTGTCGTCTGTGTCCGCTGTGCGGCATTTTTGCGCCCGTCGTACAGCTTCAGGTATTCCATATACTCGACGAGATCCTGGGGCGTGACCCGGTCCAGATCCTCCAGCGTGAAATCGGAAAGCGCGTATGTCTTATACACGGGATTTGAATCGATCAGAAACTGAAGGAAGACACGGATATCATAGGCATAGGAAATGCGTGTCCTTGTCGACGTGGTGACTTCGGCGGCGCGGAAATATTCCTTGGCAAACGGCGGAAGCTCCGCGAGAATTTCACGGAGCCGCCGGATATTATTCATGTCGCTTTGTTCATGATAGGTAACGCGTCTTGGCATCGAAAACCTCCGGGTTATAAAAAGCCTGTAAAATCAATAAAAAACAGCCGGTCGGGAAACCTTGACCGGCCGTCATGACTATCATAAACCATGCGGGGAAAAATAACAAGATCTATTCGTTAAACTGCGGTTTGGCGAAGAGATATTCGATTCGACGGAACAGACAAAAATCGAGAGGCCGTACTGCGCTCGCGCAAGTATGGCCTCTCTG
>CAYLHR010000120.1:0-6545 GCA_964383335.1 uncultured Lachnospiraceae bacterium | reverse complement strand
GTTGTCATGCCCCATGATGTCTGATGGACGTATTTGAGCTTATTGTCCTTATCCGTGAACTGGATGTCGAACGCCTTTGCAAATCCGTCGCCGAAATTGTGGCTCGTACCGGACTGAAGCGCCTTGCCGTCGTGCATGAGCGCCTCGATCGTGTAGGTCGCCTCGGCGCCGGCGAACTTCTCCTTGTCCGTCTTTCTGCCGCGGACCACGGGAATCGCAAGCGTCTCCTCACAGAAATCGGCATAGACATTCAGCATAAGCTCCGTCCGCTCCGCCGCCTCCTCGGCCGTCGCGTGGGCGGTATGGCCCTCCTGCCACAGGAATTCTCTCGAGCGCAGGAAGGGACGCGTCGTCTTCTCCCATCTGAGCACGGAGCACCACTGATTGTAGACCTTGGGAAGATCTCTGTAGGACTGGATGTCCTTCGAGTAGAGATCGCAGAAAAGCGTCTCCGACGTCGGCCGGACACACATGCGCTCCTGAAGCGGCTGCAGACCGCCGTGCGTGACCCAGGCCACCTCGGGCGCGAAGCCCTTCACATGATCCTGCTCCTTTTCAAGCAGGGACTCCGGGATCAGCATGGGAAGATAGACGTTCTGGACCCCCGTCTCCTTGAACCTGCGGTCCAGATCCTTCTGGATATTCTCCCAGAGCGCGTAGCCCGCCGGCTTGAAAACCATGCACCCCTTGACCGAGGTGTATCCGGTGAGCTCCGCCTTTTTGACGACATCCGTGTACCACTGCGCGAAATCCACGTCGCGCGATGTAATTGATTCTACCAGTTTCTTTTCCTTAGCCATGTAATCTGTGCTCCATAAAAATAATTGTCATAATCTGCCCCGGCCCGGTTCAAAGCTCAAAGGAGATCGTGCGTCCGGTGTGCGTATACCGATAATAGCGGACTCCCGCGGCGTCGAACATTCTCTTTGAGGCAATGGTCGACGGCGTGAGCGCGTACTTGTCACTGTCATACACAACCGTGCGGATTCCGGCCTGGATAATTGCCTTCGCGCACTCGTTGCAGGGGAAGAGCGTCACATAGAGCTTCGCGCCCTCAAGGCTCCCTCCCCGGTAATTCAGTATGGCGTTCAGCTCCCCGTGCGCCGCGTAAAAATACTTGCTCTCGAGCGGATCGCCCTCCCTGTTCCAGGGAAACTCGTCGTCCGAGACCCCGTTCGGAAATCCGTTGTATCCCATGCTGAGAATCCGGTTGTTCTCACTGACGATGCAGGCCCCCACCTGTGTGTTCGGGTCCTTGGATCTGGCCGCGGAAAGCATCGCGACACCCATAAAATACTCGTCCCAGCTCAGATAATCCTGCCTTTTTTCATTCATCCGCGGTTCCTCCGTGACCGTCACCCGCCTTATTTCGTCCCGAAGATCCGGTCGCCCGCGTCACCCAGTCCGGGAACGATATACCCGTTCTCATTGAGGTGGTCATCAAGCGCTCCCACGATGATATCGACATCCGGGTGCGCCTCCTTGAGCGCCTCGAGCCCCTCAGGCGCCGCGATGATGCAGAGGAAGCGGATATTGCGGCAGCCGTGATGCTTGAGCTGCCCGATCGCGTCGATCGCGGAGCCGCCGGTCGCGAGCATGGGGTCAACCACAAATACGTCCCTCTCCCCGATATCCTCAGGAAGCTTGCAGTAATATTCGACAGGCTTCAGGGTGTCGTGGTCGCGGTACATGCCGATGTGTCCCACCTTGGCGGACGGAATCAGGGCCTGCATGCCCGGAACCATGCCGAGTCCCGCGCGGAGAATCGGAATAATCGCAAGTTTCTTGCCGGCCAGGCGCTGAACCGTGGTCTTCGCCATCGGAGTTTCAATCTCCACATCCCGAAGAGAGAGATCCCGCGTCGATTCGTAGGTCTCAAGCATCGCGATCTCGGAAATAATCTCGCGGAACTCCTTCGTGCCCGTCCCGATCTCCCGGATGATGCCGATCTTGTGTCTGATGAGCGGGTGATCCATGATGATAACATTTCCCATTAAGTCTGCCTCCTGTTCCATTTATATCATATGCCCTTTCCGCTGCGCTGCCGCCGGTACCGTGTCCGCGGCACGCAGGGTATAGAATACCATATACTGCCCGTCCGTGAAAAGTGCGCTTTGAGATCCCGAAGCCCCCGGATCTCACACCTTCTCGCGCTTCTGTCCGGCGGCCTTCAAAAGCCGGTTCATAATCGCCATCCCGAGCCTGGGCGTATCAAACCCCTCCGAAAGAATCACGTCGGCCTCCAGATGGTCAAAATCCCGGAGCGCCGCGAACAGATTCCGCGCGATGGCCTCCTCGTCCCCGCCGGCCCCGAGGGAGCGGACGATGCCGCCCGTGTCCGCATACGCGGATGCGTGCTCCAGAGCGCACAGGATTCCGGTCTTTCTGCCCTCTCCGGTATAAGCGCGGGCGAGCTCCCTGATCCGCCTTATGACGGCCTCCTCATCCCCCTCGTAAACCGTGAGCTCCGCCTTCGGCGCGTAGTGCCGGTAGCGCATGCCGGGCGCCTTGGGCCGCGCGCCCGTCTCTTTTCCCGGATGCAGGAGGCCGGGATCAAGCCGCACGTCTCCCAGAATATCAAGGAGCGTCTCCCGGTCCAGAAAGCCGGGGCGCAGAATCATGGGATGATCCTCCGTGAAATCGACGATGGTCGACTCCAGCCCAATCCGGACCGGTCCTCCGTCTATGATCATCTCGATCCTGCCGTCGAGGTCCTCCCTCACGTGCTCCGCCGTCGTGGGCGAGGGCCTGCCGCTCGTATTCGCGCTCGGCGCCGCGATATAGCCGCCGGCCGCCCGGATAAAGGCGCGCGCCGTCGGATGGGAGGGCATGCGGACGGCCACCGTCTGAAGTCCGCCCGTGGTCTCATACGGCACGATCCCGCTTTTTGGCAGGATCACGGTCAGCGGTCCGGGCCACGCCTTTTCAATCAGCTTCCACGCCTGTTCGGGGAGCTCCTCTATCAGCGGATCCAGGTGATCCATGTCCGCGATATGTACGATGAGCGGATTGTCCGAGGGCCTTCCCTTCGCGGCATAGATCCTGCGGGAGGCGTCCGCGTCCAGGGCGTTGCCTCCGAGGCCGTATACCGTCTCCGTGGGAAACGCGACCAGTCCGCCGGCCGCGATGACGGACGCCGCCCTGGCCATCACGCCGGGATCGGGCGACAGGGGATCCACCTTCACATATTCCGTAACGACACTCACACCTCGCCTCCGTCGAGCTTCGCGAGCTCCTCCAGGTCCCCGCTCAGCTCCTCGTCATCGAAGTCGTCAAAATCGTCGTCCTCGTCGAAATGGATGCCCAGGGAGCCGAGATCAAGATCCTCCTCGTCCAGGGCCTCGTCATCGTCCAGAGGGGCAAGTCCGAGATCCATGTCGTCAAGAGACGCCGGCATGCTCTGTATGATCTCATGCACCTCCTTATAGGACTGCATGAATTTTCTCTGCATCTGGTTGAAAAGCTCCACGATCTCATTCATCTCATCCTGAACGGCGAGATACTTCTGCTTTCCGTCATTCAGCTTCGCGTCCACTTCTCCCTGAACCGACGCGACCCTTCTTTTCGCCTCGGCGTCAGCGGCCGCGAGGATCCGGTCGGCCTCGATGTTGGCCTCCGCCACAATCTTGTCCGCCTTGACCCGCGATTCGTAAACCAGCTCCCCGATCTGGTTGTAATTATCAATATACTTCTGATATCGCGTCTTTATATCCTTCTCCAGACGGTCCACCTGCTCGTCTTTAAGGACAATCCTGTTCTTGAGCTCGGAAATGATCTTATCCCTTTTCCGCACGTCCTTCTCGAGCGCCGCGATCCGCGCCCCGGACTCCTCCTCCTGCTTATGGATAAACTGCAGCACCTCGTCCTTGTCGAAGCCCCTGAGCGATTGTCTGAACATCGTGTAATCTTCCATGAGCTATGCCTCCCCGTTCAATTTTTCTTGAATAACTCCCCATATATCCGGCGTCTCGAGGCCGAGCTTCCATTCCGCGACACCCGCGCACCCCGATTCCCGGACCGCATCCATTTTAAGCGCTATGGACCTGCTGTCCTCGATCCATATCTGAAGCAGCACGTCTCCCGTCTGCTGCTCCGCGTAGAACTGACCGCACGCCTCGTCCCATACCGGCTCCATTCCGGCCGCGCGCACGGCATGGTCTGTCTCCTCCATGCCGTAGGCGGTGCTCTCGACATTCTCCCCGGACGTCCGCCAGAGCCTGGTGTAGAACGGAATAGCCGCAATCACCTTGTCCCTCGGGACCTCGCTTATCGTGTCGGCGATGCCTTCCCGGACAAAGGAGACCGAGGAGACAGAGCCGGCTTCGGAAGAGCCCGCCGTATGTTCATCATAACACATCACAACCACATAATCGACTACCCGCCCCTGCTCCTTCCGGTCCATATAGCGCGTATATCTGGGGACGAAATTGTCGACGGAAAGAATGAGTCCCGCTTTCTTAAGCTCAAGGGAAAACTCACGGATCAGCTGCAGATATTCCCTGGCGCACTCCTCCCTGACATACTCGAAATCGAGATTCAGCCCGTCCGCGCCGCAGGATCTGAGCTCCTCCGTCACGCGCTTCACGATCCCGCTTCTTTTCGTGTCGGAGGACAGGGCCTCCCGCGTCATCTCTCCGTCCTGCGCCGCGCCGTCAAAATCGTTGAACACGGCCCACACGGAAAGTCCCGCCTCATGCGCCTCCTCCACGTATTCCGCGTCGGCAATAGAGGACACTCCGCCCTCCGGCCCCTGCAGGAAGAACCAGGTCGGGGCGATCACGTTGACGCCGCTCATTTCCCGGATCATACCGGTGAGACCCTCATTGGACGCGGCGGACGTCGTCTGATGAAAGACCATGTTGACCGGCTCATCCAGATGGTTGGGCGTGTACGCCCCCCTCCGGGACACAATGCCGGCACTCCCCGTGTGGGGATTTTCCAGATGCCGGTCCCGCACATACCCCGTATAGCCGTCCTCCGTAATCACGTGCGTCCAGCCCTCGACCTTGTCGGGAAGACTTTCTCCCTCCGCGCTGACATCGGTCACGCGCACCTCATCTCCGCCGGAGAGATCCGTCAGAACCGGGCTTTTGATCCCGGCGCGGAAGCGGACCGGCGCGTCC
Organism: uncultured Lachnospiraceae bacterium; assembly: GCA_964383335.1. Classification (GTDB taxonomy): domain Bacteria; phylum Bacillota; class Clostridia; order Lachnospirales; family Lachnospiraceae; genus Chordicoccus. The sequence continues at coordinate 1,422 of CAYLHR010000120.1, read as the reverse complement.
TCCTTTACATCCATGGCCGGGTATTCCGGATCCGTCACAATCACGGCGCGGAGCGGGTCCTCCTCAAAATGCACCGCAAAGTCCGAAATCCCGCCGAGAAAGTCAAGAGAGATATAGGCCTGATCCCCGGCAATCCGCGCCTCGCCGCCCGCCGTCAAGCCGCCGCTTACGGGATATACCAGCTTTTCCTCCGGGGTCGTGACGATCAGCTTCTCCTCCGCTTCGTCATAAAATACGGCCGGGTTCAGATAGTTCTGGACGCTGCCGGCATCGGGGCAGATCTCCCCGTCAAACACGCGCGCCCGCTCCTCCATGATTCTGCCGTCTATCACGACAGCGGCCTCTCCCCCGGCGGTCGGAAAATACTCCGCCGGATCCATGCGCCGCTTCGTCGGCGTATAGCGGTCCAGAAGCCATATGCCGGCGGCAAGTATGAAAACACAAAAAACAGCCGCAGCCATCAGATGTGCGGTTCTTTTCTGTCTTCGCCTCTGCTTCTCCATGCGGGGATCCTCAACTGCTGAACTATCGTCCGTCAGGCATCCGCGCGCGGACTGCCCCCTTTTCCGGACAAACATATTTATTATAGCATACTCGCGGAAAAAGTGTACAGCGCCATGCTTCATAACAGCAGAGCCGGAGGCACAGTCGGATCCGCGTCACCGGCTCTCACAGTATGATATTTTTTTGAAATTTAAAATGAAAGGATTTCTCTGTCTGCAGTTACTGCTCCTTCAGGCGGATCCTGTCCGCGCTAAAGAGCGGATATGGCATTCCGGTCAGACCCGGACATATTCTTACACTTACTTGCATGAAAGCGATCTCAGTAAACTGATCCTGATCCCTCCTTTCCGGTCACGGGCCGTACCGCCGGCGTACACCGCGTCCGCCTCCCTGACAGAGGAACCCGCGGTTCCCTCCGTCAGAAGCCGGAGCTCCTCCTCGAGATACAGCGACCGCCTGTTCTCGCGGAGTTTTCTTTCCGCCCTGCGATATCTCGTGAACTCACTGTTTATCCTTTTCTTCATATCGGATACACCTTTTTTACTGTTTCGGTTTGAGAGTTTTCCATAGCCGGCAAGCATGCGCTCCGTGAAGACGGAATACGGATTCTTGGCCGCCCTGTACGCCCGGGCCCTGCGTACTCCCGATTATAAAGCATTTTCCGTCCCAGTCAATAACCTATTTGAAAGTTAATAAGATATTGCTATAATTTTATCCGATTCTGTCAGAATCGGATAAGATCCTTGCATATGAAGGAATCCGCCCGCATCCCATCCTCTGTTTGCATGTTCGCCCGTTTCATGCTAGAATTAATTATGTATGTTTAAAGACAAATCTCTGGAATGGATAATATGAAGATAGAGAAAATCAGTGACAATCAGATCAGATGCCGTCTCACAAGAGAGGATCTGGCCGAGC
>CAYLHR010000119.1:0-6552 GCA_964383335.1 uncultured Lachnospiraceae bacterium | reverse complement strand
TCCACGACTACCTCATCCGGGAGGTCCAGAAGCCCTACCGCCAGCAGGGCGTGGATATCAACGACAAGCACATCGAGGTGATTGTCCGCCAGATGCTGAAGAAGGTCCGGATCGAAAAGAGCGGGGATACGGAATTCCTTCCGGGCTCCCTGGTCGATTATCTGACCTTTGAGGATATGAATGAGGAACTGATCCGCGACGGCCGCGAGCCGGCGGAGGGGACCAGAGTGGTTCTCGGAATTACGAAGTCGGCGCTCGCGACGAATTCGTTCCTGTCGGCGGCTTCCTTCCAGGAGACCACCAAGGTTCTCACGGATGCCGCGATCAAGGGCAAGGTGGATCCGCTCATCGGACTCAAGGAGAACGTCATCATCGGACAGCTGATTCCTGCCGGAACCGGTCTGCGCAGATACAGAAACGTGACACTCGACACGGACGCGAAGATCGAGGCGCGCGGCGCCTACGGCGCGGATCTCGACGAGGATGATGAGCCCTACGGCATGATCGATGACAACTACGAGGACGATCTCGTGGGCGGAGAGGCTCCGGAGGACGCGGAGCCGGAGAGCGCTGACGCGGCGGAGACGCCCGCGGAGGAGGCTTCCGGGATGCCTGAGGCGGAGGAGATGGTGCCCCTCACGGAGGAGTAACCGGATTCCTGCGGAAAGTACATATTTTGAGGAAATAAAAGGATCTTACGGTTTTCGTAAGATCCTTTTATTTTTATGCAGGATAATGTTAGAAATAGTATTTGCCAATTGCCGGCGGCAGTGCCATAATAGAAGTATCAAATCCAGGATCCCCGGCCGGGGTGAATTATTCACAATACCGTAAAACTGAATGAAGATCTTATGCAGGGAAAGGGAGAGAAATGTCCGTTTCAGAGATTTTGCTATGCTCCGGCGTTGCTGTCGGAGTGGCACTTCCGATATGTGCGGCTGCCGCCTGTCTGAGCTGCGCCGCGGCCGAATGGAGAAGAAAAATGCGAAGCAGAAGGAGCAGGAGAAGGCGGGGAGCGTCTAAGAGAACGGGGGAGAAGGCATGAGGTTTCTCACCGCGGCGGAAACAAGGACAGGCAGGCGGAAAAAGGGAAACCAGGATGCCGCTCTTGTCATGCAGGGGGAGCGCCCGGGGGAGACTGTGCTCGCGGCCGTCGTGTGTGACGGAATGGGCGGGCTTGAGAGGGGCGAAGCCGCCAGCGCGGCCATGGTGCGCCTCATCGAGGACTGGTTCCGGAACCGCCTGCCCGCGCTGTCTTCGGGGGCCCCTCAGGGGGAGCTCTGGAGGGAGGAGTGGACGCGGCTGGCGGATCGGGCAAATCTCCTTATCTCGCGCTACGGACGCGGCGAGGGGATCCGCCTCGGGACGACCTGCGCGCTCCTTTTTATCCGGGGATCCCGCTTCCTCATCATGAACGTAGGGGATTCCCGGGTTTACCGGATCCGCGCGGATATCCGGCAGATCACAAGGGATCACACCTACGTGCAGCGGGAGGTGGATCTGGGCCGGATGACCCCGGATGAGGCGGAGAACGACGGAAGGAGAAGCATCCTCCTTCAGTGCATCGGCAGCGGGGGACCGGTTCGGCCGGACTTTTTTTCGGGTGGAATTTCTCCGGGAGAGGTATTTCTGATCTGCAGTGACGGGTTCAGGAACAGACTCCGTGAAAGAGAGCTCTGTCAGGCCCTGCGGCCGGAGGACATGATCTCAAAAGCAGCGATGGGGGAGCGGATCGGCCGGCTTATTGATCTGGGCGTCCGAAGAGGCGAGGCGGACGATATGAGCGCGGTTCTGGTAAAAACACTGTAAGGTATGCGGGCAGATGCTTGAGACAGGAACGGTTCTTGACGGAAAATACAGGATACTGAGCGAGATCGGCCGGGGCGGCATGAGTGTCGTCTATCTCGCGCTGAATGACCGGGCGAATAAGACCTGGGCCGTGAAGGAGGTAAGAAGGGACGGCGGCGCCGGCTCCCCCGCCCTGCGGCAGGGGCTTGCCGCGGAGACGGAGATGCTGAAAAAGCTGAAGCATCCGAACCTTCCCGCGGTCGTCGACGTGATCGACCGGGACGACAGTCTGATCATCGTCATGGATTACATCGAGGGCAGAAGTCTTGAGGATGTTCTTAAGTCCTGCGGGGCGCAGGATCAGGACACCGTCGCGGGATGGGCGATGCAGCTGGCGGATGTGCTGGGCTATCTCCACTCCAGGCAGCCGGCGATCATCTATCGGGACATGAAGCCGGCCAATGTCATGCTGCGCCCGGACAATCAGGTGGCGCTGATTGATTTCGGCACCGCGCGCGAGTATAAAAGCGCAAGCCCCGGAGATACGGCCTGGCTCGGAACGCGCGGCTACGCGGCGCCGGAACAGTTCGGCGGGCGGGGCCAGACGGACGCGCGGACAGATATCTACTGCCTGGGCGCCACCATGTACCACCTTCTCACGGGGTACAGCCCGGCGGACACGCAGTTTGTGATCTATCCGGTCGGCAGGCTCCGCCCGGAGCTCTCGGGAAGCGGGATCGAGAAGATCGTCGCCAGATGCTGTGAGCCGGATCCCGCGGACCGCTATCAAAGCTGCGCGGAGCTGATGTATGCCCTCTCGCACGTCCGCGATGAGGACGATGCGGCCAGGAGATCCAGAAGCGTAAAATGGGCTGCATTTCTCGCCGCCGGCTTCATCTCCCTCGCCGGAATGACCGGGATGGTTTTCTGCCGCCATATGGAGAGCACTGTCCGCAGGCAGAGCTACGAGGCGCTGCTTTCGGAGGCGGCCGCCTTCCGCGACAGCCTGGATCAGATGTCGGAGCTCTATCTCTGCGCCATGACCCTTGCGCCGGGGCGGGAGGAGGCCTACAGCGAGATGCTGGACAATCTGGTGAGGAACGAGATCCGGGACGGCGCGGGCAATGAGATCACGGATGCCGAGAGGCAGCGTTTCAAGGAGTGTCTGAGCGCATCTCCCGCCTCGCGCGGGGACGGGCGGGGCAATCTCACGCTGCTGAAAGTCCGGAATCCCGGAGGCCACGACCGGCTGGTCTACAGAATGGGACTTTACTATTTTACTTACTGCTCCAACGCGAAGCAGGATGCCTATCAGTGCATGTCGGAGATCGGGGAGAGCACTTATCTCACGGGACACCAGCCGAAGATCCGCGATTCGGTGAAGCTCCTTTCCGACTATTATGTCAACCTGTCGCGCGGGCGCGCGTCCTTCGCGGATTACGACGCGTACAATTATCTGGATTTGTGGAGAAAGCTGTACGCGCTGACCTCGGAGCCGGACACGATTGCTGAGCGGACGGGAGGCGATGTCTTCGCTCTTTATATTTACCGGGAGACGCTGACGCAGATCTCTTCGCGGGTTGCCGTATACTCGGAGGAGGGCGTGAGCGGAGAGGAGATGGAGCGCGTGGTGGCGGCCGCCCGGGATTTCGCGTCTCTGTACCGGGGCAGTCAGAGCGATCTGGTGCGCCGCTTCGCGGAGCAGACTCTTGCCGCGGCGGACCGCGCGGAGGACGCGGCAGCGGCACAGTTCGGAAAGGACGCGGAATCAGACAGGCGGGATTTGTGAAGAGCGGAGGGAAATCATGGATCAGATCAGCCGTTCACTGGAACTGTACAGAGCGGGCTTTTGGATCTGCGCGGCTGCATCGGCGGCAGCCCTCGCGCTGGCCGTCTTTTTTTTCTTCCGTTTCCGCATTCTCTCGGTTTTCCGGATGATGTCCGGACAGGCGCGGGCGCAGGCCGTCAGAAGAACGGAGGAGCGGTACCGGAGGAACGGAGGAGAGGGGCCGCGCGTCGCCGGCAGTTCCGCGGCCGGGAGCGCGGAAGAGCGGGGGGAAACATTCAGGATTACGGAACATGTGGTGATTCTCCACTTTGACGAACGGATTTAAGTGGGCGGAAAGGAGGGGAGAGACGTGATGAGAAGAAATGCGGAACGGAAGGCGGGACGCGCGAGGCCGGTGTATGCTGCGCTGCCCGCGGCGCTGCTGCTTTTTTGCGCGCTGGCTGTGCCTCTCTACGGGGCAGGGGAAAATGACGGTGCGGGGACTTCCGGCGCAGAGACCTCCGGCGTCGGGGCTCCGCGGACGGAATGGACTGCCGCATTTGCGGACATTCTGCTTACCCGGGGGAGCGGGGACGCGTACAGGGAGCCTGTCATCTGTGAGCGCGCGGATGACGAACGGACCGTTTCCGGGCCTTATGACGCGGCGCTCCCGATGCCGGAGGGATTCGGCGGGGAGCGGGAGGGGTATCTGTTCCGGGGGTTTGTGACGGAAGCGGACGGGCGGACGGCGGAACAGCTGCTGGAGGCCGCGGAGGCGTCCTTCGAACGCGTGCGGGTGAGCCCGGAACGCCCCGCGGTCTTCGCCGTCTATGACGCGAGGCCGGTCGAGGTGACCTTCGACGCCGGGGACGGAAGTGCTCCGGCTTCGCAGACCTTCTATTATGATTCCGCGCCCAAAGCCGCGGGGATCAGGCCGGAGAAGAGGGGCTGCCGGTTTCTCGGCTGGGCCCGCCCCGGGGAAGAGGAGCCGGCATACGCGGCGGAGGACGGCATCCGGTTTGACGGAAGCTTTCCGGAGGACGGGAGGGCGGTATTCCGCGCGGTCTTTCGGGAATATTCCTACGAGGTCCTCTTTGACGCGAATCTGGAGAACGCATCCGGCTCGATGGACAGGCAGGTGATCACGTACTGCGGCGGGAAGGAGGAAAGCTCGCAGAGACTGGACGCGAACCGCTTTTTGGCGGACGGATATACCTTCGCCGGATGGAGAGTCGGCGATTCTGCCCGGATCGCGGAGGACCGGGCCGCGGCCTCCGGCGTCGGCGCGTCCGGGGACAGCAATCTGATCTGTCCCTCCGGTCCCGGCGAGGAGGTCGTTCTGCATGCCCTGTGGACGGACAGCCGGGCGCCGGTGATCTCTCTTGCGGGCGCGGAGGTGAAATATCCCTTTGTGATCTACACGTTTTCCGTTTCCGACGCGGAGACCGGCATACGCGGGGAGGCGGCGGAGTACTTCATCGATGAAGCAGACAGCGGAAAGCCCCCCGGGGACGCGGAAACATGGTCCGTGAAGGAGGCGGTTCCCGGGGAGGACGGAACGTATTCCGTGACGGTCGCGGCTCCGGCCGGGGCGGCTCTTTACCTGCGCGCGGCGGACAATGCGGACCGGCCGGGCCGTCCCGGGACGCTGACTGCGGCAGAGACGGCCAACTGCGCTTACGCAAAGGAGTGTCTGTCCGCCGGCGACGGGATGAGTCCGCGCCTTGCCGTAAGGGTCACGGATGCGGTTCATGAGGGGCGGACGGCGGAAGGTACGGCGGAGCCGGAGGCAGCCGGGGAGGAGGGAATGTGCCACGCCGCCTTCGACGATGAGACGGTTCCGTCCGGCCGGTATCTGCTGGAAGCGGAGGCGGAGGACCGGGGCCCGGAAGAGGGCGGAGTCATATCCGGGATCCGCGAGGTGACATATTGCCTGACCCGGGAGGGACAGGCCGGGCAGCCTCTGGCGGAGGGGGTGCTCCTTGAAAGGGAGCCCGCCGGGACCGTCGACGACGTCCGGGAGCCCGCCGGGGCGGAAGGCGGGTCGGCGGAGCTTATGGGGGATCTGGACGGATGCTGCGTCCTCACCGTCTCAGCCGCCGATTTTGCCGGAAACAGATCATCGGTTTCGGTGAAGCTCATCTTTGACAGCACGCCTCCCGAGGTCACCATATCCGGGAAGCCGGCCTGTGAGAACGACATCGCCGCCTTTTACGGAGCTGACGGCGCGATTGAGGTGTGCGCGGCTGATCTCCACGCGGTCGCGGAATTTGAGGTGCGGGCCAACGGCACCGCCCTTACTCCGGAGGAAGCCGGCCTGACGGACGCGCGCAGGCGAACATGGACGTGGAAGACCGGCGGCCGGGAACTTCCGGACGGTCCCGTTAAGATCACCTTCAGGGCCCGGGACGAAGCCGGAAATGAGACTTCCGCGTTCAGGAAAATATCCGGCATGAAGTCATCGGACGGGAACCGCTGCGCCGCTTTTCTGCTCGACAGGGCGGCGCCTGAGATTCACTGCTCGATGTCCGGAGGACGAAAGGAGGGAGACCGCCTGTACTATAACGGGGAGAATGCCGTCCTCAGCGTGCGCTTCGCGGGATTCACGGACGGAGGCACAAGTCCGCTCCGCGATTATGAGATCCGTGTAGAAGACCGGTACGGCAGAACATATCGGAAAAATCCGGGGCCGGGCGACATAGAGTCCGGGCGCACGTCCGGGAAGGAGGTGAAACTCAATATCGCAGAGCTTTCAGAGAGCGGCATGCGGGGCGTGATCACTGTCTCGGCGAGAGCCTCCGACTGCAGCGGAAACACGGCGGACAGAATCTCTTCCTGTGAGGGGATGAGCGGCTCTGCCGGGGACAGTGAGGTGACCTTTATCCTTGACCGCGCCGCCCCGGACGTCCGGGTCAGCATGTCAAAACCGCTCACGGACTACTATTTCCGGGAGGACAACTGCGCGGTGAGCGCGGCGGTCAGGGACGATGACTTCT
>CAYLHR010000118.1:0-6623 GCA_964383335.1 uncultured Lachnospiraceae bacterium | reverse complement strand
CACGTGAAGCGAGTGCTCTCCCATTGAGCTAACCGTCCGAGAGAGATTATAGCACCAGTTCTCCTGAACTGCAAGAGGAAAAAATCTGACGCGGTATTTCCGCACTGAGCGTGCCTGTTTCCCGGCTTCGGCATGAGGAAAAACGAATGTCACGCGCGGCGCTTTGTGGTATACTTGTGATGCTGGAAGTACATATTATATATGGGAGGTGTCAGATATGAAGGTGGGATTCGGGAGCGATCACGCGGGAATCGAGCTCAAGCTGTTTCTTATGGAACATCTGAAGGAGCGCGGCTATGAGTGCGTGGATTACGGCAACTATGACCCGAATGACAGGGGGGACGATTATCCGGAGCCCGGCAGGAAGGTCGGAGAGGCCGTCGCGTCCGGCGAGGTGGAAAGGGGCGTGCTCATCTGCGGGACGGGGCTTGGCATCTCACTTGCCGCGAACAAGGTCCCGGGCATCCGCGCGGCCGTCTGCAGTGAACCGTTTACCGCGTCCATGGCCGTCTGCCACAACAACTGCCAGATTATCTCCATGGGAGCCCGCGTAGTGGGGAGAGAGCTCGCGAAGATGATCGTGGATACGTTTTTCGACGCGAAGTTCGAGGGCGGACGCCACCAGAACCGGGTGGATATGATCATGCAGATCGAGAAGGATTACGGCAAAAAATGAGCCGGGGCAACCTGCACAACGCGTAACATCTTAAATCTTAAAAATTAATAGATCTGTAACAATTCGTAAAAGAATCTTGATTTATCGCAATCAAAGTGTTATACTGTCGTCGTATTCGTAAGAGTACGGCGATTTTTTTTATGAAAGATTGCTGACCGGCACAGCTCTGGTGCTTAGACATAATGATTCAAAAAAGGAGATTCTATGAAGAAACGGTTAATGAGTATGGTTCTCGCCTGTGTGATGACAGCATCCCTGGCCGCGCCCGTTCTCGCCGATGAGAAGACGGATCTCATAAACTCCATCGCGCAGCGGCAGGAGGAGCTCAGCTGGAGAGCGGCGACGATTGAGGAACTGTCCGGAAAGCGGGCGGAGCTGCAGTCTCAGATCCAGACGATGAACGCCGATATGGTCGACCTCATGGTTCAGATCGGACAGGCGGAAGACGATATCGATACGACACAGAAAAAGATAAAGACCACCTCGAAAGAGATAAAGACGACGGCGAAGAAGCTGAAGAAGGCCAGAAAGAACCGCGACGCCCAGTACGACGCCATGAAAAAGCGTATTCAGTATATCTACGAGAACGGCGGACAGACCGGATGGCTTCTCATGGTACTCGGATCCGACGATATGTCGGCCCTCCTCAACAAGGCCGATTACGCGACGGAGCTCGAGTCCACCGACCGTGAGGCGCTCAATGAGCTGAAGGCGACGGTGAAGGAGGTCTCGGATCTTAAGCATGACCTCGAGGACCGGAAGACGGAACTAGAGGGGCAGGAAAAGAATCTGAAGGCGCAGAAGACGGCACTCGAAGAGGACCGCACCGAGCTGGACCGCCAGATCGAGGAGACGAAGGCGGTTGACGAGGATTATGAAGGACAGATTGAGGAAGCGCAGGACATCGCGAACGCTCTGACGAGACTCATCCGCGAGGAAAATGAGCGGATCTGGGAGATCGAGGAAGAGGAGCGGAGAGCGGCCGAGGAGGCGGCCAGACGTGCAGCTGCGGAGGCGGCCAGACGTGCGGCGGCCGAGGAAGCGGCAAGAAACAGAGCAAGCAGGTCCGTGCAGAGGACGGCCGGCGCCTCTTCCGAGGAGGATGCGGAAGAGGTCAATGACACCTCCGAAGCGGAGTACGAGGAGGATGTCGAGACGCTCGACGGCGATGACTTTGTGGAAGTGGAGGAATCCTACTCCGAGGAGTCGTACGACGAAGAGTACGAAGAGGATGAGTCCTATGAAGAGGAGTCTTACGATGAGGAAGAGTCCTACGAGGAGGAGTCCTATGAGGACGACGAGGAGGATTACGACTACAACGACGTAGATTACGTGGATGAGGACGCCGGTGACGAAGAGGACTATGACCTCGAGGACGTCGGCGAGTACGATGAGTCCGGAGATGCGGAAGAAGCCGCAGAGGATTACGATGACGGCGCATCTGACGAGGAGACGGTTGTCTCCGACGATTTCTCGGATCTCGAATACGCGGATGAGGAATCCGGTGAGGAGAGCACATCTTCTTCCTCTTCTTCAGGCGGAGATTCCGGTATTGTCAATTACGCGGATCAGTTCGTCGGCAATCCCTACGCCTGGGGCGGCAACTCCCTGACGAACGGAATTGACTGCTCGCACTTTGTGTACCAGGTTCTTAAGAACACCGGCTATTACAGCGGCGGCTATACGTCCTCCGGCGGCTGGGCTTCGCTCGGCAGCTCCGTATCGAGCCTCTCCGAGGCGAAGGCGGGAGACGTCATCGTCTACTCGGGCCATGTCGCGATCTATGACGGCAACGGCGGCATCGTCGAGGCCAAGGGCTCGCAGTACGGCATTACGCACGACCGCGCGGCTGACAGCAAGTCGATCGTCGCGATCAGAAGATTCACATAATCAGCTCACGGACGGCCATAAAGGGGTTCGGGCGGCCGGCGGGTTTAAAAAAGAAAAAGGCACGGGGAAAAAGTGTCAGAAAGGCAGAGGACAGGTCCTCTGTCTTTCTTTTTCATGCGGCGCATTCTGCCGCTCATTTTGCGGCGCTGCCTCCGGACGATTTTCCGGTTGTGATTTTTCCTCAATAAGGGTATATTTATATGGGGGAAAGGACAACGTCTATGACACGTGAACAGCTGATCAGAAAGAGAAAGAAAAAGAAGAGAATCCGGTACGCCCTCATCGCGGGAGCGGGCATCGCGGCACTTCTGCTCATCATCTTCGCGGTCCGCTTCATCGCGGGAAGACCGAAAAAGAGAAAGGCGGCGGAAGAGACCGCCGCGGCGCAGGAGGTCACGGCGGACCCGTCCGACACGGCGGGGACGATTGCCTTAAGCGCGGGCATGTCGGGCGTGACGGGCTGGAATATGGATTCGGCCGGCTGGTGGTATCTGAACGAGGATGAGACGCTTTTCGCGAACGGCTGGAAGACCATCGACGGACAGAAGTACTACTTCACGGGTGACGGCCATGTCGCGACGGGCTGGGTCAACACCGGAGAACTGAAGGATACCTACTTTGACGCGAGCGGAAGAATCGACACGTCCAAGTATCAGAAGCTGGTCGCCCTGACCTACGACGACGGACCGACCAAAAAATATACGCCGTCGGTTCTGGACGCGTTTGAGAAGCACGGTCAGAAGGCCACATTTTTCGTCGTCGGCGAGATGGCGGAACAGTTCCCTGAGATCATCCAGCGCGAGAAGGAACTCGGGATGGAGATCGGAAGCCACACCTACGATCATCCCTATCTCACCAATCTCACGGCGCAGGAGATCGCCGACGAGATGGATAAGAATGATGAGGTGATCCGGGGAATCACGGGCGAGACCATGGAGATCATGCGGCCGACGGGCGGCGGCGTCAACACCACCGTTCTCAATACGATACAGAAGCCTATGATTCAGTGGGACGTGGATACGCTGGACTGGGACCACCGGGACGATCAGAAGACCTTCGACGCGATTATGGACGGTGTCCAGGACGGATCGATCGTTCTCATGCACGATCTGCATCCGCCCTCTGCCAATATCGCGGACAGGCTGATTACAAAGCTGAACGAGATGGGGTACAAGTGCGTCACCGTCTCCGAGCTGGCGGAGGCTTACGGCTATGATCTGGAGCCTGCCGGCGAGTACTTCGCCCTCTATCCGGGCGGCAACGACAGGAACCGCACATTGGAGGAGGCCCTCGAAGCCTACGGGCGGAACGAGGAGAGCTCCGACGACAGCTACGACGACAGTTCCGATGACAGCGATGAAGAATGATGGTGAAGAAGGTGCGGAACTGCTGATCTTTTGACGATTATGACGAAAAAAGGGAGCGCGTCTTTACGGATGCGCTCCCTTTGTGGTATGCTGATTGGCGCATTTTACGGAAATACAGACAGAAGAGACGAGGAACCTAAGAAGAAGTTTATGAAGAGAGAAGACATTAGGAATATCGCGATTATCGCGCACGTCGACCACGGGAAGACGACCCTGGTGGACGGGATGCTGGCTCAGAGCGGGGCATTTCGCGAGAACCAGGAAGTGCAGGAGAGAGTCATGGACTCCGGCGATCTGGAGAGAGAGCGGGGCATTACCATCCTCTCCAAGAACACGGCCATCACCTATAAGGGGGTGAAGATCAACATCGTGGATACCCCCGGCCACGCGGATTTCGGAGGCGAGGTTGAGCGTGTTCTCAAAATGGTGAACGGCGTCATCCTCCTTGTGGACGCCTTCGAGGGGACGATGCCCCAGACCAAATTCGTGCTGAAGAAGGCGCTGGCGCTGGATCTTCCGGTCATCGTGTGCATCAACAAGATCGACCGTCCCGAGGCCCGGCCGGAGGAGGTCGTCGACGAGACGCTTGAGCTCATGATGGATCTCGACGCCTCGGACGAGCAGCTCGAGTGTCCCTTCCTCTACGCATCGGCGCGGGAGGGAACCTGCGTGCGGGAGATCGGCGACGAGGCGAAGGACCTGAAGCCTCTCTTTGAGACGATTCTGGACTACATCCCGGCGCCCGAGGGCGACCCGGACAGGGGAACCCAGATCCTGATTTCGACCATCGATTACAATGAGTACGTGGGCCGGATCGGGATCGGAAAAGTGGACAACGGAGAGGTCGCGGTCGGACAGGAGATCGTCCGCGTGAACTATCACAATCCCGACGTGCATGAGAAGACGCGCATCACCAAGCTCTATGAGTTTGACGGCCTGTCCAAGGTCGATGTCCCGAGGGCGGGAGTCGGCTCCATTGTCGCCATATCCGGCATCGGCGATCTTCAGATCGGGGACACCATCTGCACACCCGGGGACGAGGATCCGATTCCCTTCCAGAAGATCTCGGAGCCGACGATCGCGATGAACTTCATCGTAAATGACAGCCCCATGGCTGGAACCGAGGGAAAATACTGCACATCGAGACAGATCCGCGACAGACTCTACCGCGAGCTGAACACGGACGTCTCCCTCCGGGTCTCCGATACGGAGAGCACGGACACCTTCCGCGTGGCGGGCCGCGGGGAGCTGCATCTCTCCGTCCTCATCGAGAAAATGCGCCGCGAGGGCTACGAGTTCGCGGTCAGCAAGGCGGAGGTCATTTTTAAGAAGGACGGGAACGGGAAGAAGCTGGAGCCCGTCGAGACCGCCTTTGTCGACGTGCCGCAGGACTTTTCCGGCACGGTCATCAGCATGCTCTCGGAGAGAAAGGGCGAACTCATGGGGATGAGCACCCTGGCCGACGGCACAGCCCGGCTGGAATTCCGGATTCCCTCGCGCGGGCTTATCGGCTTCCACGGCCCCTTCCTCACGGCCACGAAGGGAACGGGAGTCATCAACACCATCTTCGACGAGTACGCCCCCTATAAGGGTGATCTGAATTACAGAAAGAACGGCTCGCTCATCGCCTTCGAGGCGGGCGAGGCGGTCACCTACGGCCTCTTCGCTGCGCAGGAGCGCGGGGCGCTCTTTATCACACCGGGCACGAAGGTCTATGCCGGCATGGTGGTCGGCGAGGGAGCGAAGCCCGAGGATATAGAGATCAACGTCTGCAAGACGAAGCATCTCACGAACACGCGCTCCTCGAGCGCTGACGAGGCCCTCACGCTGACGCCGCCCAGGATTCTTTCGCTCGAGCAGGCCATGGACTTTATCGATACGGACGAGCTTCTTGAGGTCACGCCCAAGTCGCTGCGGATCCGGAAGAAGATACTTGATTCGAGACTCAGGAAAAGAGCGGCCTTCCACTGATAAAGCGGAGGTGCCTGGCTGATAAGGCGGATGCGTCCTGCTGAAAAGGCGGGGGCCCTTTTCCGGAAGGCATGAACCGGGGCTGATTGACACGGCTGCCGCGTAAATGGTATAGTACTCAGATACGGGCAGCGGCATATTGAATTCGGAGGTCAGAGAATATGGCGATTTTTAAGGGAGCCGGCGTTGCGATAGTCACCCCGATGAAAGAGAACGGGGAGATCAACTACGACGTATACGGGGAACTGATTGAGGATCAGATCGCGCATCACACGGATGCGATCATTGCGGTCGGAACTTCGGGAGAAGCGCCGACGCTGGATGACGACGAGCACATCGAGGCGATCCGCTATGCGGTAGAGAAGACGGCGCACCGGATTCCGGTCATTGCCGGGACGGGCTCCAACAACACGGCGCACGCCATTATGATGTCCAAGGAAGCGGAGAAGGCGGGAGCGGACGGACTGCTCCTTGTGGCCCCGTACTACAACAAGGCCACGCAGAAGGGGCTGATTGCCCACTATACCGTCATCGCGGAATCGACGGACCTTCCCTGCATTCTTTACAATGTCCCGTCAAGGACGGGAACGAATCTTCTTCCCGGGACGGCCGCCTATCTCGGAAAGAACGTAAAAAATGTTGCCGCCGTCAAGGAGGCATCCGGTGCGGTATTAGGTTTATCCGCCTGCGGAGTGCGAAAAACGTCTGAGGTTACTCCT
>CAYLHR010000117.1:0-6652 GCA_964383335.1 uncultured Lachnospiraceae bacterium | reverse complement strand
CCGGTCAGTTCCCCCGCCCTGTCCGAAAAGCCCGGTTTTTCTCCGCGGGAGCGGCCGCATTTTTCAGAAAGCGTATAGAAGCTCTGATCGAGAATGACTGTGATTCCCCTGAAAGCGGCCAGCTCCAGAATCCGGCAAAGAAGCGCGTCATCCAGATTGATTCCCGAGGGGTTCCAGGGATCCGTGAGGAAGAGCATGCCGCCCTCCGGCCAGTCCTCCCCGGCTTTTGTAAAGAGCAGATCCTCCGTGGGCGCGAAGCCGCTGTCCTCCGCGAGATACGCCTCTCTGATCTCACAGTCCGGCAGGGACGAAAGGGCGTACCTGTATCCGGAATAGCAGGGCTCGAAGAGCAGCGCGGCGCGCGGGTGAAAGGCCCTGACGGAGGCCATGAGGAGCTCCGACGCCCCGTTCCCCGCAAAGACACACTCCCGCTCCGCCCCGTCCGCGAGGGCGAGAGCCTCCCGGACCCTCTCCTGTTCGGGATCGGGATACGCGCCGGCCTGCCGCATACCCTCCTGCAGAGCCGAAAGCACAGAGGCGGGCACCGGCTTCGGGTTCAGATTGACCGAAAAGTCCAGCTCCACCCGGTTTCTGTAAATATCACCGCCGTGTCTCATATCCTTTCCGCTCTTCCTCCTCTTTTTTTCTGATCAGACGGATGCCGGAGTTCATTCAGCAGAGCACAGACAGCAGGCAGGCAGCCGCCGAAAGCAGCAGCACGGCCAGCAGCTCCGACACAAACATCAGGCGGCAGGCCCGCCGGATGTCCTCCGGCTCGATCGCCCGCCTGTCATCTCCGATGAAGGGCTTCCGGACCGTCACTCCCTGATAGCGCGAAGGGCCGCCCAGCACGATGCCGAGGGCACCGGCGCAGGCGCTCTCCGTCTGGGCGGAATTGGGGCTTTTGTGCTTTCGCCGGTCCCGTCTCCAGATCCGGTACGCCTCCCGGGCGCTGCAGCTGCCGGAACATGCTCCCAGAACTGCGGCCGCCCCGATCATGAGCAGGGCCGATATCCGGGAGGGAATATAATTCACCGCGTCATCCAGCCTGGCGGCCGCCCTGCCGAAATAGAGATACCGCTCATTTCTGTATCCCAGCATGGAATCCATGGTATTCACGGATTTATAGAGCCAGGCGAGCACGGGCCCGCCGACAGCGGCGCAAAGAAGCGGGGCGATGACGCCGTCCGACGTATTTTCCGCGACCGTCTCCACCGCCGCCCTGCAGACGGCATCCCTGTCAAGATCACAGGTATCCCGGCCGACGATCATGGACAGATCCGCGCGCGCCTCCCGCAAAGAGCCCCGGGCCAGATCCGCGCGCACCTTCATACTCTCATCATAAAGACTCCTGGCCGCCAGGGCACAGCAGGTGAGCACAGCTTCCGCCAGAACGCCCAGACAGGGATGCAGGAGACAGGCGGCCGACATAACCCCTGCCGTAATCAGCACGGCCGCGCCCGCTGTCAGGACACAGAGCAGGGCCCCCCGCGCAGTGCAGCTTCTTCGCGATTTCTCCGGATCTCCCCCGTACGCCCCCTCCGCCGGATACAGTCTTCGCTCGAGATAACTGATCAGTTTTCCTATCGCGATGACGGGATGCGGAAAGCCGTGGGGATCGCCGACCGCGAGGTCCAGACAGCAGCCGAGAAGGAACCCGGCCAGATGACGGATCAGGATCTCTCTCATGCCTCAATCCCCATCATCCGGTAGACGGCCGGAATGTCCAGATGCCTCCGGAGAGCCGCGGCCAGTTCCGCGAGCTGCCTCTCCCTGTACGCCTCATATGTTATCCTGTCCTCTCCCGCGTCCTCCCGCCTTTTCGTGCCCCTTCTCTCATAGAGATAGGACAGGAAGGCGCCGCGGAATTCGTCCGAATCGAAGATGCCGTGGATATACGTGCCTGCCGCGCCGGCCGCTGAAGCGGTTCCGCATTCCGTCTCCCCCGGCTCCGGCTCCCCGTCCGGGCGGCCCATGTGCACCTCATAACCGGCGATGTGCCGGCCGTCCAGAGCCGGAATGCCGAACCGCGAGACGGTCTCCGTCTGCCGGATGATCTTTTCGGAGGAAAATACCGTCTCCATGCCCAGGTAACCCAGCCCCTCCGTCTCTCCCTGTGTCTCCGCGCCGTCCGGATCCGAGATCCGCCTTCCCAGCATCTGGTATCCGCCGCAGATTCCGAATAGAAATGAGCCGCCCCAAGCCGCCCTCCGGATGCCGTCCGCAAGTCCGCTCTCCCGCAGCCACGCCAGATCCCGGACCGTGCTCTTTGTTCCGGGCAGGATGACCGCATCCGGCTGTCCGAGTCCGGCCGGGGACGACACAAAGCGGAGACGGACATCCCGCTCAATGCCCAGCGCCTGAAAATCCGTGAAATTGGAAATCTTCGGCAGCCGTATGACGGCGATGTCTAGCGCGTCCTCCCGGCGGAGGCCGTCTTCTTCCCGCATTCCCGCCAGGAACTCGTCCATGGCGAGCGAATCCTCCGGCTCCAGCCTGACATCCAGATACGGAAGGACGCCCAGGACCGGCTTCCCGCATTTCTCCTCCAGCAGGGAAAGGCCCGGCTCGAGAATAGACAGATCGCCCCGGAATTTGTTGATGATCATGCCCCCGATCCGGTCCCGCTCCTTCTCATCAAGCAGCATCATCGTGCCGCAGAGCTGCGCGAATACGCCTCCCGGATCGATGTTTCCGACCAGAATCACGGGAGCGCCGGCCGCGGCAGCCATGGGCAGATTGACAATGTCGTTATCCTTCAGGTTGATTTCCGCCGGACTTCCGGCGCCTTCCAGAACAATGATATCATTTTCCGCTGCGAGAGACTCATAGGCCCGCATCACATAAGGCAGAAAATCCTTCTTATGCCTGTAGTACTCCTTTGCTTCCATGACTCCGGCCGGATGCCCGAGCACGATGACCTGTGAACCGCGGTCCGTCGTCGGCTTCAGCAGAACCGGATTCATGCGCGCGTCCGGCTCCCTGCGGCAGGCCGCCGCCTGAACCGCCTGTGAGCGGCCCATTTCCCCGCCTTCCCGCGTCACATAGGAATTGAGCGCCATATTCTGGGCCTTAAAGGGAGCGGTCCGGTATCCGTCCTCGGTAAAAATGCGGCAAAGTCCCGCCGCGATGAGGCTCTTCCCCGCGTTGGACATGGTTCCCGCGATCATGACGGCCCGCGCCCTTCCCGAACCGGCCTCTTTCTCCGGGGCCTCCGCTGCGGGTACGGTTCTTCTCTCCGGGACCTCCGCTGCAGGTGCCGTCCCTCTCTCCCGGCGCTCCGCTTCCGGGAGCGAGCCTTTGATCACCTGGCCGGCCCCGCAGACCATCCGCACGACCAGATCCGCCCTGCCGGCAAAGCAGCAGTTCACCCTGCCGGATGCCTCCCGCCACTCTCTGTCGAACGCGGTGACCGGCACCACGCCGCAGCCGATCTCGCAGCTCCATATAACCAGCTCCTCCGCCTGCCCGCTCCGTCCCTGCGCCTCCTCACTTACGTCCTCTGCCCGGGCCAGGGGATCCGCTCCCTCCTCCAGATCCTTCTTCACTGTCAGATGATAATTTCCGATCACGCGCGCGCCCGGAAAATGCTTCTTTGCGTACGCTTCCTGGCCGCTTCCCTCACCGCCTATGATAAAAATCATACTTCCGCCCTACCTCAATAAACAGTACACCGCCGCTGCCGCCAGCTGCGCGATCTCGGATACCTGCAGAAACCATCCCGCCAGATCCCCGCTGATTCCTCCGAAACGCGCATCTGCCATGTGCCGGTAGTAAAAAAACGCCGCGCAGGCCGCCGCGGGCAGCGTCAGGATTCCGGGAATCCGCATGAAAAATGCCGCCGCGCAGGTTCCCGCCTCCAGGATGACCAGCCAGCCGGCGAGCACCGCCCCGGCGCGCCGGTCCGAGGCATCCGAAACGGAGCGCAGCATTCCCTGCTTCTTCGACTTCGGAAAAAAGACCGCCGCGAGGACGCTCAGGATCCGGCTCCGGATAAAAGCGGACAGCATCATGAAAAGAGCCGCCTGTCCCCCGGCCGAATCCGCGATCTGGCAGCAGAGACCGAAATAAAGAAGCAGATAGACGGCTCCGCTTATGAAGGCGAAGGCTCCGATGTGGGGATCGTCCAGAATCCGCAGCCGCTCCTCCTTAGGTTTCCACGAGTGGACGGCGTCCGTGGTGTCCAGATATCCGTCCATGTGAATGCCTCCCGTGAGGAGGAGGGGAAGCGCGCAAAGGACGGCGCCCGACAGAGCGGGATGCGCGCCGCACGCGCGGAGAGCGGTTCCGGCAGCGCACCAGATCAGCCCGATCACCGCACCCACAAGGGGAAAGCTGCAGATCTGCCAGCGCAGACTCTCCTCATCCCAGCGCGCGGGCGGCACGGGAATGCGGGAATATGTCGAGAAGGCGGCGAATATGGAATTGATCAAAACCGATAATATTTTCATCCCTGATACCGAACTGCCACCCCGCAGACCACTTCCTCGGCTCTGTCCGCTTCCCGGCAGAGGGTGTTCTGCAGCCTCATCAGTGAGCGGACAAAGGCGCCGGTCCCGCTGCCCGCGGGAGGCAGGTCCTCCGAAATGCTGTTTCCCACTGCCACAATTCCGACGCCCCGCGCCCGCAGCGCAAGCAGCTCCTCAGCGATGCGTAGATCGGCGTCATAAGATATGCCTCCGCCGGCGAACATTTCATTGGCCAGCAGATTGGAGAGATCCTCGAGAAGCACCGTATCTCCGGGAGAGACGGCCGCATGAAGTCTCTCCGGCCCGTCTCCCAGCTCGACCGTCAGAAAGCCCTTTCCTTCCCTCATGCGCCGGTGCCTTGCGATCCGGCGCATGAGCTCCTGATCGCTCACGTCGGCCCGCATCGCCGCGGCGTACCAGAGCGAGGCGCCCCCGCCGGACCGCTCCCGCATGGCGGCGGCCAGCTGCTCCGCGTATTCCGATTTACCGCTCGCGGTGCCCCCCGTCACGAGAATCAGCCGGCCGTCTCTCTCACCGCTTCGTGAAATCCTCATAAGCCTCCACCGCTATTTCCTCAAAGGTTGCCATTTCCCGGTAGACATCGCATGCCAGATCCAGAAGCGGAAAGAGGGCCAGCGCGCCCGTTCCCTCTCCCAGATGCATGCCGGCCCGGATCACCGGGCTTATCCGTCCGGGTCCCGGACCAAACCCCAGGGCACAAAGCAGCGCCTCCGAGGCGGGTTCGCCGGACACGTGGGACGGCAGCAGATATTCCGCCGTCAGGGGCGCAAGCCGGACCGCGGCCAGGGCCGCGGCGGAGGCGATAAAGCCGTCCACGACAGCCGGAAGCCCGCACGCGGCGGCCCCGATATAAAAACCCGCAAGAGCCGCGAGATCGAACCCGCCGACCGAGGCCAGCACCCCGACCGGATTCTCCGGGTCGGGCCTGTTGACCGCAAGGGCCCGCCGGATGGCTGCTGTTTTCCTGGCCAGACCCTCGTCATTCAGTCCGGCGCCCCTTCCCGCCGCCTCAGCCGCGTCCATATGCAAAAAAGCGGATGTGACCGCTGCCCCTGTCGTCGTATTGCCGATTCCCATCTCACCGGAGGCGAGAATGCGGTACCCGGCATCTCTCAGCTCCTCTGCCTTCGCGATGCCCGCCTCGAGGGCGAACAGGGCCTCGCTGTCCGACATGGCCGGTCCCGCGGCTATATTGCCCGTTCCGTACCGGCACTTGCGCTTCTCCACCCCGGGCACATCCGAGACCATACCCACGTCGACCGGAAAAAGATCCGTACCCGTCCTTCTGCACATAATGGCCGCGCACGAATGCCCGCAAAGAAAGTTCCCCGCGACAACCGCCGTGACCTCCTGCGGGGCCTGGCTCACACCCTCCGCGGCAACACCGTTGTCAGCGCAGAAGATGACGAGGGCCCTCTTTCTTATGTCAATCCGCTCCGACCTCATCATCCCCGCGATCCGGACCAGATATTCCTCCAGCTCTCCCAGACCGTAGAGCGGCTTTCCCAGGCGGTTCCATCTCGTCCGGCACGCCGCCCGCGCGTTTTCAGCCGGCGGAGCGATCCTCCTTATGGCTTCCTGCAGATTCACCGTAACTCTCCTTCCGCCTCAGGGGACCCGCCGGATCTCCCGGCCTCCCCGGAGTTCACCCGTACTCCCCGTGTCCCGTACAGCCACCGGTACTGTTCCTCCGTAATGTCAAATAGCCTGCATATCTCTTCCTCACGGAGGGCCTCCTCCGGAGAGGCGGGACAGCCGGCGCGTCCGCCGCTGACAGAAACCACCGTGTCCGCCAGAAGGCGCGCCGTCTCCGTCTCATGAAGCGACACGGCTGCGGCCGTTCCCCTCTCCCGGACCAGTTTGAGCAGGATCTGCATAAACTCCAGTCTGTGCCTGATATCCAGATAGCTGGTCGGCTCGTCCATAATGAGAACCTCCGGCTCCTGGCAGATGGCCTTCGCGAGAAGGACCCGCTGCCTCTGCCCGTCGCTGACCCGGGAGAACAGGCGGTCTCTCAGCTCTGAGACATGCGCGAGTTCCATGGCCGCATCCGCCGCCTCTTTGTCCCGGGAGGACATTCTGCCCAGAACCCCCGTGTAGGGATAGCGATACACTAGGAATAACACGAATAGTATTAATACGAATGGGAAGATGTGTAATAG
>CAYLHR010000116.1:2711-6799 GCA_964383335.1 uncultured Lachnospiraceae bacterium | reverse complement strand
TTGACTCATTGCGTCACAGACGCAACGAGTCAAACAGAACCGTCCCCACTGACTCCCCACTGACTCATCGTGCTATAATAGAGCCTCAGGCAGGAGGACTGGTGAGATGGTTTCATTTGAGAGCGATTATATTGCCGGGGCGCACCCGGAGGTGCTGAAAAGACTGGCGGAGACGAATCTGGAGTGTCTGCCCGGCTACGGGACGGACCCGTACTGCGCGGCGGCGAAGGAAAAAATCCGGGAGGCCGCGGGAATTCCGGACGCGCAGGTGGAGTTTCTCGTCGGGGGGACGCAGGCGAACGCGGTGATCATTTCCTCGATGCTGGCCGATTACGAGGGCGTTGTCTGCGCCGAGACGGGACACATCAGCACGCATGAGGCCGGTGCGGTCGAATACACGGGCCACGAGGTGCTGCCGCTCCCGCAAAGCGAGGGGAAGATCCGGCCGGAGGATCTGAGGCGGTATCTGGCGGATTTTTACGCGGATGAGAATCACGAGCATATGACATTTCCGGGGATGGTGTATCTGTCCCACCCGACCGAGTACGGAACGCTGTATTCCAAAGGGGAGCTGACGGAAATCTCCGAAATCTGCCGCGGATACGGAATCCCCCTCTTTCTCGACGGGGCGCGCCTCGGCTACGGGCTGATGAGCCGGCACACGGACGTCACACTCCGCGACGTGGCGGCGCTCTGCGACGTGTTCTACATCGGAGGCACGAAGGTCGGCGCGCTGTGCGGGGAGGCGGTCGTGTTTACGCGGAAAAATGAGCCGGCACATTTTATCACTTCCGTAAAGCGGAGGGGCGCCCTTCTCGCCAAGGGGCGGCTTCTCGGCGTTCAGTTTGATGCGCTCTTTACGGATGACCTCTATTTCCGGATCAGCCGGCACGCGATCGACATGGCGGAGCGGATGAAGGAGATCTTCGCCGCACACGGCCTTCGGATGTATCTGGAATCTCCGACGAACCAGCAGTTCGTCATCCTGGAAAACGAACAGCTGGCAAAGCTTCAGAAAGAAATCCGTGTGAGCTTCTGGGAAAAATACGACGCTGACCACACCGTTGTCCGCTTCGCGGCCAGCTGGTCGACCACAGAAGCTGACCTGGCGGCGCTTGACCGGGCGCTGGCGTGAGTCAGGGGTGAGTCAGGGGGACGGTTCTTTTTGACTCATCATGCTCACTTGTCTAACCGGTCAGACAACAGACACTGCAGTTTATGATAAACTTTTCCGCGCAGAAAGCCCGGCCTTCCGCCTGCCTGCGGCCAGACTCACCGGATATGCCCGATAAAAGGAGAAAAATGATGAAAACCATCGAAGACAAGGTATTTGATATGATGAAGGACAACGGGGTCCGTGAACTGCGGCATTATGAGATCAGTGAAATGACAGAAAACACTGTCATCGTCCGGCTGAACCACAGCATCACTCTCCGCTACAGCTTTGACGAAAAGGAGGGCTTCATACTGAAGGCCTTTTCCATGGATCCGGATGCGGCCGATGGAGACCGCGGGGACCTTCCCTCCCTTCCCGTCAATGACCTTCTTCTTCACATCGTAAAAAGAACCGTCCCCGCCTGACTCACTCTTCTCCTCTCACAGTCAATTCATATACATCAATGTTATCTTTTCCACATAACTGAACTGTCCGTAATAAACAATGTAGGTAAGGCCCGTATCCGCATTTCGATATGAGCGCCTGAAGTGAATCCCGTCCAGATCCGTGTCCAAAATCATTTCAAAATTCCCGTTTCGCATGGATGCCTGAACGTCGCTCACATTTTCACCGATCCAGATGTCGCCCATGCGGTATTTTCCTTCCGCCGATTCCGTCAGATCGATCTGCGTCATTCTCTGCATTTTTTCACATACCGAAGTGTCGTATTTTCCATAAAAATATGCCGCCTCATCGGCACTCCAAATCGTCAGATAGCCGTTGAAAATACGATAGGAACCGAGATCAAGCTCGTCCTGAAGGGTGCTCCAGCTGGCGCCGAGATAACGGCTGACGTCAGTGAGCTCACACGCAGATGTGTCCTGCGCGGACACATTTGCCGCAAGAAGAAGAGTGATAATAATGGCTGTCATTGAAGCGGTTATCCTTCTCATATCGCTGCTCCTTTTCTGTCTCTGTTGATAAAATAAGATTATGACAGCGAGTATGTAAATTTGTTTGATATGCAGATTCAAATGAGTCAAAAAGAACCGTCCCCATTGACTCACCAAATCCAGGAATATAAACTGATATATAGAACATATGCCGCAGCAGCTTTTCCGTCGGAGACATCAGACTATGACATCACAGGACACCCAGAATTCAAACAGCAGCAGAAATGCTGAAGAGCTGAGCGGCATGGTCTGCGCTCTGCTCTCAGGGATTCTCTTCGGCACCATGCCGCTTATGACAAGGGCGGCCTATTCCCTCGGAAGCAATGCGGTCACCGTTGCCTTCGGACGGTTTCTTACCGGTGCGGTATTTTCCGGGATCTGTCTGCTGCTCCGTTACCGGACCGTGTTCGGTCTCACAAAAAGACAGCTCCGGAATATCGCGATGCTGTCCCTCTTCTTCTCCGCCATGCCCTGCCTCCTTTACGGTTCCTACCGCTATATTGATTCAGGCCTCGCGACGACACTGCATTTTACATACCCGGTCGCGGTGATGCTGATCTCCGCGGCGGTTTTCAGAGAACACATCGGAAGAACCAGCCTCATCTGCATTCTGCTCTGCGTCTCGGGCATTCTGCTGCTCAGCCAGTCGCAGGGAAATGCGAACCTGCGGGGCATGCTTCTCGCGGCGGGCTCCGGTGTCGTGTACGCGGTCTATATCATCGGGGTCGACCGCTGCGGCCTGAAAAAGCTGCCGGTCCTGCTCATCATCTTCTGGCTCTCGGTTTTCTCGGCCATCGAGGTCTTTTTCATCTCGCTGCTGTCCCGCTCCCTGCTTCTTGGCCTGCCGGCCAAAGTGTGGATTCCCTACACCGCGCTCGGCCTCATCGCCATGGTAATCGCGGCCTCCCTGTTCCAGCTCGGCATCATGAAATGCGGCGGCGTCAAGTCCTCCATGCTCAGCACCGTCGAGCCAGTGACCGGTGTTCTGCTCGGCGTCCTCGTGTTCCGCGAACAGATGAGCCTGAAAATTGCGGGCGGCATCCTGCTGATTCTGCTGTCCGTTGTCATTTTGATCAGGCCGGAATGAGTCAGTGGGGACGGTTCTTTTTGACTCATTGCGTCCGGGACGCAACGAGTCAAAAAGAACCGTCCCCATCTGACTCTCCCCCCTCTGACTCGATGAGTCAAAAAGAACCGTCCCCCTGACTCATCACCACCCTAAGGAAAGGAGTCTCTTCCATGAATTACTACATCGCAAGCTGTGTCTTTACCACAAAATTCCCGGAACTGAGCTTCCGCATCCAGGAATATGTGCGGAAACGCGGAGACATCGAAATCGTCCGCTGCTGTGTTCCCAGCTATAAACTGAAGGAATTCACGGAAAAAATGCCGGCGCACCTGCAGTCCCGCTGGGCCGCAATTCCGGACAGCGCAGATTTCGGTGAGGGAGATATCGTCTACTCTCTCTGCCACAACTGCTCCGCCATCATCGACGAGTGGAGGCCCGGCGCCGTAGCCCGCTCCCTCTGGGAACTGATCGACGAGGACCCCTCCTTCCCGCTGCCCGATCTCGGCGGCGCGGCCGCCTATGTCCAGGACTGCTGGAGAGCGCGGGATCGGGAAAATGAGCAGAATTCGGTCCGCTCCCTTCTGAACAAGATGAACCTCCATGTTCTGGAAACAGAACCTAATCGGGATAAAACGGACTTCTGCGGCGTCTCGCTTTACCGCCCGGCACCTCCGAGGAACCTGAAGCTCGCGCCGAAACGCTTTGTGGAAAATGCGCCTGGTCTGTTTATTCCCCACACCGACGAAGAGCAGAAGATACTCATGGAAAACCATGTCAGAGCCTTTCACGGCAAAAAAGTCATCTGCTACTGCCATTACTGCCACGAAGGACTCACACTCGGCGGAGCGGACGCATACCACCTCGCGGAACTCCTGTTCCGGTGAGTCAGTGGGGACGGGTCTTTTTGACT
>CAYLHR010000116.1:0-2661 GCA_964383335.1 uncultured Lachnospiraceae bacterium | reverse complement strand
ACCGTCCCCACTGACTCACAGCTCCGCCACAATAATCACATTCGAGTCCGGGAACGGCACCTCCGCCCCGCTCTCATCCGACAGCTCCACCAGCGGAGACAGGTGCTCCGGATACCCCGGCTCCAGAACCGATCTCGCCGCGATCACGCGAAGTCCTGCCGCCTCCAGCGCCCGCCGGTATTCCTCAACCGTATAATAGCCGAAACACTCCCGGCACTCATGCGCGAAGGAGTCGCGGCCCCAGGTGTAGGTGTACAGAAACTCCCTGCCGAAATTGATATCCGTCAGAACCTCGTTCTTCTCCGGCCGGACCGCGTAAACCCTGCGGTCCTCCGGCAGATCGTCCATCCCGCGGAAATCCCGCACAAACTGCCGGAAAAACTCCATCCCCTCCGGCGCCTTAAACCGGATCCGGAGCTTCCCGCCTCCCGGCGTCTTCACGCCGTCCCGGATGATGATCCGGCCGCCGGGGTTTAAGGATGCGGCCGCATTTTTAAGGGCGGTTTCCACGCTTTCGATATCGAACAATCCTCTTCCCCTGTCCGTGTAGGAATAAATTTCATGAAGAATCGAGGAAAATATGACACTGTCCGCCCCGCCCGGGAACGAATCCTCGACGAAATTGTGCACCACCGGCGTCCAGTGCCGCCCGGACGCGGCCCGCTTCGCGTTCAGGACCTCGATCACATTCTGCGAAATATCGGTCCCGATAATCTCCATGGACGGGAAGCGCTCCTCGAGGGCGTCGAGCAACACGCCTCCGCCCGATCCGACATCGAGCACTCTCTTACCCGTGACATAGTCCAGGATCGACAGCTTTGTGCTCTCATCGGCGTCGTTCATGGTGGAGAGATATTTTTCCTCATTATTCAGCCGGTCAAAGGCGTCCCGCCGGAATCCGAAGGCGTCGAAGAGCATGGTGATGCTCTTCTCATAGCTCAGAATACCCGAGCGCTCCGCCTCCACACAGAAGGCGATCAGCTTCTCGCACGCGGGCGTAAACCGCACGCCGACCTGCAGCGTCTCGCCTCTTACTTCATAGTCCGCCGTCACATGGGCCTCGTACTCCGAAGGCTCCCGAAGCCAGTGCTCGATGATCCGCTGCCGGTACGTATTCACGTGCTTTCTGCCTTCAAAGTCATAATACATGACGTCGGCGAGCGGCTTGAAATTGAGATGCCGCACGCTGTGGCGCTCCGCCTCCGCCTTCGCAAGGGCTGTGAGGCAGACCGCATCGCGAAGCCGGAAGGGCGCGAGGGCGGACTCAAAATACCAGAGATCATACCTCGGGAAGATCTGTTTTCCGAAAAATGTCTCCGCCTCATCCCTCTCCTCCAAAGACGCCGCAGCTGCAGATTCCGGCAGCAGCCGCCGAATTCGAAGTTCGGCATCAAGCTCTGCAAAAATGCCCTCGTAAACATTCTCCGCAAATGCGCGGATCCCGCTCTCGGTCCTGTTCCAGATCTCCTCCCCGACAGCCCGGATGATACAGGCGTTCAGAACATAAATCATCCGGCAGAACCGCTCCTTTGAAAAATGCTCCGCCAGGGCGTGGAGCTCCGCGCTGTCCGCCATGGCGCATTCTCCCCGCAGATACTGGCCCGCAAGTCCGTGCGTTTTAATGAGAAGAAACACCGGATCCCTCTTCCGGTCGCGGACATGGCAGTGATCCGCGTAGATAAGCGCGCTGGCCTCATTGTGAATCTCAAGCGGATAGCCGCGCAGCCGCCATCTCGCCCGGTCCTCCGCGCTTCCTCCCTTGGCCGCCTCGGACCAGCACAGCGCGGTGCGGACTGTTTCATACAGATCGTCATCGAGATCCGGATACTCCATGAGAAGATCCAGGGTGCGGAGCGTGTATTTGAGCGGGGCATTTTCCTTCCTGTCCGACATCCTGCCGATCCGCTCGGCGTTCCAGTAGGGCCGGTCCGCGCTCAGCAGATACCGCAGCCAGGGGTGACCGGCAAGAGCCTCCGGCTTTGTATTTCCATCGCGCTCAAAAAACTGCTCAACGGCATTTCCCTCGAACCGGTCCGACTTCTCGTACGCCAGCCTCGGCGCGTCGTCCTGCTCCACAAAAATCGTGCCGCAGTGAATGAATCCCAGCTTCTTAAGCAGACGCTGCATCACGACATTGTCCCCGTGCGTGTCGATGCGCAGATGCCCGCACTGTTCGTACGCCCAGTTGATGCAGAAGGCCCCGATTCCCTTCTCCGAGTGATCCGAGGCGATCCTGTGCACCACCCCGTACGGGCGCTCATCCCTCCACACTCCGTCCCGGATCTCCCGGTACGCCGGCTCGATCTCATTTCCCTCACGATAATAGAACACGCCGATCACGCGGCCCGCGCCGTTCACACAGACATAGCTGTGCCCCTCCTCAATATCCCGCCGGATCAGCTTCTCCGGCGGCCAGGTCGACGGCCCCCACTGGTCCGGATTCCCGTGCTCCGCCATAAACGCGCGCGCGTGGGCGTATATTTCCATGATCCGGCCAAGATCCGCTTCTGTCGAATTCCTGATTGTCATGACATTGTCCTTTCTGTGAGTCAGTGGGGACGGTTCTTTTTGACTCATTGCGTCCGGGACGCGAGTCGGTGGGGACCGAGTCAGTGGGGACGGTTCTGTTTGACTCGTTGCGTCTGTGACGCAATGAGTCAA
>CAYLHR010000115.1:0-6872 GCA_964383335.1 uncultured Lachnospiraceae bacterium | reverse complement strand
GCTCCACGTCCGCCTTGCTCGGCGTGTTGGTGCCGATGCAGGAGAACTTGTAGAACAGCTCGGAGGCGAGGTAGGTGTTGATCTCGCGCAGCGGCAGGCGCGCGCAGGCAGCGCCGATCACGCAGTAGCCCAGATAGGAGCCGATCTGCTTCTTCTCGAAGGGCTCCTCCACCTCCTTCAGATGCTGGAGCAGGCGGATATCATTGGAAAATTTTGCCGCGCTCGCGGCGATCCCGGCGAGGACGTTCAGCACCCTCGTGTCGATCTTCCGCGAGTAGGTCTGTCCGGAGACCGGACAGCATCCCGGGAAGCCCATCTTCTCCGCGATCATGGGGTCGAGGCGGTCGCATTTTTCCTGATCTCCCTCGAAGAGCTCAAGAAAAGAGGCCTGTGTCCCGGTCGTCCCCTTCGATCCCAGAAGCCGGATCGTGCCGCGCACGTAATCCAGATCCTCCAGATCCATCATGAATTCATTGATCCAGAGCGTCGCGCGCTTCCCCACCGTCGTCGGCTGGGCCGGCTGAAAATGCGTGAATGCGAGTGTGGGAAGGTCCGCGTACCGGCCGGCAAAATCCGCCAGGGCCGCGATGCAGCCGATCAGCTTGGTCCGAATGAGATCGAGGGCGTCCCGCATGAGAATGAGATCCGTGTTGTCGCCGACAAAACAGGATGTCGCCCCCAGGTGAATGATGCCCTTCGCCTTCGGGCACTGAAGCCCGTAGGCATAGACGTGGGACATGACGTCATGTCTCACTTCCTTCTCTCTCTTCTCCGCGTCCTCATAATTGATATCGTCTGCATGAGCCTTCAGCTCATCAATCTGCTCCTCCGTGATGGGAAGTCCCAGCTCCCTCTCCGTCTCGGCGAGGGCGATCCAGAGCTTTCTCCAGGTCCGGAACTTCCGGTCCTGCGAGAAGATCTCCTGCATCTCCCGGCTCGCGTACCGCAGGGACAGAGGGCTTACATACCGGTCTCTCATATGCCGTCTCCTTCTTCTTTGATCTCAGTCATCAGCGGCCTTTGGAATGTGCTGATCCGGTCAGCCCTTCCATAGTACAATAAAGCGGTTGCGTTTTCAATACTTTCCCGTTTTAGCACATCACAGCGGCGCATCGCGGCCGCCGCCCTTTTTCAGTGCCCCGTCTCCCTGTGATAGGCCTCCCGGATCTCCCGCAGCGCCTCGTCGGGATCCTCCGGGTCCGGCACCTCCTCCGCCGCCTCCCGGATCCGCTCATCGATTTCCGCAAGGAGCCCGGAGGATGCGCCCAGCTCCTCCGCCCGAAGAAGATAGGCCTCCTCCGTCTTCGTGATCCGGAGCGCGCAAAGAAGCACCTTAAGCCGCTCCTCCGACGGGGAGAGCCGGTATGCCTTCTCGTAGGCGGCGGCCGCCTCCTCCATGGCCATCAGCTGCATGAGTGCGGCGCCCCTCCCGCAGTAAAGAGACGCGAGAAAATCCGGATCCGCCCCGGGGGCGCTCTCCTCCGCCTGATAGGTCGCGGCGACCGCCTGCTGATACCTGCCGTTTCTCATCAGCGCGTCCGCCTTCTTCATGAGCCGCTCCGGCCAGGGTGCCTTCCCCAGCGCGTCGAGCACGCCCGTATACCTCCTCAGCTCGGCGGAGCTCAGATAGCCGGTATCGCGGAAGAGGGGCAGGAGGAAATCGCCGTCGGTCTTTCCCAGCCTGAGCCCCCGGTCCATTCTGACCGCCGTGTCCCCGAGTCCGAATTCCGACGCGAGCCAGCGCGTGAGCTCCGGACCTCTGATCCCGTCGTCGATGAGGGCGGGATATTTATGAAGAAAATACAGCAGCTCCTCCACGGAATACAGGTTCACGGATATACTGCTTACATAGAAGGGCCGCTCCGTGCGCCCGGTGCGGGACAGTCTGATTCCTTTCATGCATCCACCTCCGAGAGACTGACCGTGATTTCCGCCTCCGCGCCCGAAGCGGGAAAGAGCTCGCCGAAGCCCAGGTCACGGGCCCGCACCTCGCACGAATCCGCACCCAGGCAGCGCGCCGTGAGAAGGACGCGGAAGGCGCCTCCGGCGCGGGAAGGAAAACCCTGCAGCGGAAAGCGGATATTCCTGTGCCGCCCCCGCCCCATGGGGGAGAGCGTCAGCATGAGGAAGCGCTCCTCCTCCGCCTCCCGGTCCAGATAGGACCCCGCCTCGGGGCTGTCGTCTATCACGAGCTCACACGCGGTCTCATTTTCATACCAGCTGACCCCGGCCCGGATGAGGGGAAGGGTGACCGGCTTTCCCCGGTCCAGCACATCCACCCCCAGAGAGGCCCGCACGAGATGGCTGCTCAGAAAGATGCGGTCCGAGAAGGCAAAATGCTCCAGCTTCTCATAGACGGCGAGGCAGGCTCCCTTCACAAAGAGATTGTCTCCCTCGTAGACGTGGGACGCCGCGGAGCCCAGGGCCTTGATGGACTGCTTCGCCCACTCGCGCTTAAAGCCGTTCCCCGTGATGAAAAGGCCCGAGCAGAGAAGCCCCCCGCTCCACTCCTTCACAAGCCGGGAGAAGGCGGCGTCGCGGGCCTCGCTCTCCCGCGGCAGAGATGCCTCTCCCCGCCGGGTCACACTCACGGTGTGCGGCTTCCCCGATCTCTGCTCCGCCAGGCGGTCGCAGGTTACGTTATCGCCCGCGAAGCGGATCAGCATCATGCCCCGCGTCCAGACATCCGGCTTCTGGGAGTACCCGTAGTAGTAAAAGCTCTCGGGAAGCGAGAGGACAAAGCACCTGTCGGGGGAAAAGCCGGCCATGCCGAGAGCCCGCCGGATCTGCAGCGCCTTTTCGGCCGTCAGATCATCCGCGGTGACGGCGATTCCGCCGATGCTGCGAAGGGGATCCTTCAGCCCAAGAAGCTTCAGCGACTCCCGGAAAAAGACGGCGAGCAGATCCGCCGCCCCCATCTTTTTTCCGTCCACGGAGAGGGTGAAGCCCGTCCCCAGCTTGTCCGTCAGATTCCGGACCGGGATGCCCTCGCCCCGCTTCTCGAAGTAGTCCGCCTCAAAGCCGAAATGCCACTCATCCTCCCCTCTCGCCTTAAGAAGCGACGTCGGAAAGGAGTACAGATTGGATCCGACCCTGGCGGGAACCGAGACCGCGTCCTTAAGGCTGCGGTCATAGTAGCTGATCTGCGATGTCTCCGCCCCCAGCTCATATCCGATCAGAATATTGCGCACCTCGTTCAAAGTGATTCCTCCAAAATGAACAGCTTCCTGTTTCTCGCGCGGTCCTTCCTGTACTCTCTGATCTCGGAAAGAAGCGCCTCCTGATCCCCGTCACTTTTCAGCTTCAGCATCCGGTTGATCCTCTGCCACGCGCTCCTTCCCGTAAAATCGGCGTTTCCGCAGGTGACGGACCCGCTCTTTAAGGGGCGCTCCGCCTCCCCGGAAAAAGCCGTCAGCTCATAGCTGAGCGTCTCCCCGTATAAGAGGGTGAACTCCTTTACGCAGAGGGTGCGGAACACCGGCTGCAGCGTCTCTGTCTTCCACTCCTCTCCCTCTCCGCCGAAGGAATAGCGGATCCGCACGGTCTCGCCCGCCTCCGACCTGGCCTCGACGCAGACCCTGTCCTCCAGGCGGTACTCGCTGACGAAGGAGGCCGGGAGATTCTTCATGAAGGCGAGATGGATGTTTCTCTTTTCGCACTCGGCGAGCAGCTCATCCGTCAGAACCTCCTCGTGTACCGTGAGTCCGTCCTTCTGCGAGTAATACTTAAGGAGCAGCAGCTTCATCGCGAAATCGACGCCCTCGCCGTCATCGATGAGGCGCGAGATACACTCCGCCGTGAAGGGGGAAACCGGATCCTCCGACCCCAGCTCCCGGTCCGCCGTAAACTCGAGGTAGCGGCGCACGAGCTTCCCGTATCCGCCCGCCTTCTCCAGATTCCTGAGGGCGGCGGGACCCTCGGGGACGTCGCGGCCCGTGAAGCAGACGCGCGAAAGAATTCTGGCGTCGATATGTCTCGTGTCCACGTAGAAGGCCGCCGCCCGTCTCCGGATCTCCAGCATTTCCTCCATGCAGCCGGAATCGTACCGCTCCAGATAGGCAAGAACCGGCTCGTCATAGCGCCCTGCGCGGAAGACCTCCGCGGCAAGGGCGGTGACCTCCTCGTCCTCAGCTCCCTCAAGCTCCCGGATCACCCGGCTTGTAAGCAGCAAGCAGGTCTCCTCCTTTACGCCCTCCGGTCCCTCCGCGCTCAGGATCCCGAAGGCGTCCCTGTACCTTCCGTCGGAAATGAGCCGCTTGACGAGCCCCTCCTTATCGGCCGCGGCCAGGGCGCGGAGCTCCTCTTCGGACAGATCTTCGGGAAGGGGCTCATCCCTCCGCATCCCGCTTCTCAGCAGATATTTCCTGGCCTCGCCGCGCATGGCGTCCGAATAGATCTCCGAGCCCGCGATCCGCTTCATGTAGGCGTAAAGCCGGTCAGGCGAGAGCGCGACCTCCTCCGGGCAGCGCACGGCGTGAAGAAGAAAGCCCGGATGCTCCGGATCCCTTCCCGCGAGGCGCTTCATCGCCCTCTCCCGCTCCATGAGCGGCTCACGCGCGTAGGGCACCCCCTCCGCGCGGCGTCCGAAGCCGGCGTCCTCAAAAAGGATCACCGCGTCGGGCGTATAGATGCGGACGAGCGCGCTGCCGCCGGACAGCGGAACCACGCTCTCAAGCTTCATCTCCCCGTGAATCACAACCACGCTTCTGATTCCCGGCGTATCGCAGTAGATCCGCTCCGCAAAAGCCGTGTCCGCAAAGGTTCTCTCCTCCTCGGGGCCGCGGAATTCCGTGATAAACTCCTGATACAGGGCGGCATAATCGCCGCCGCACCTCCCCGCCCTCAGAGAATCATAGGCGAAGACCCGGGCTCTCTCCCTGTACTTCGCGAAGGTATCCGGGTCCTCGTGCCGGTTCCGCAGTATGTTCGCGTATACGGCGGCCATGCCGGACTCCGGAAGCGTGCTGTTGTACATGAAATACTTTCTCACCGCCAGAGGCAGCAGCTGCCGCCGGCCCGCCGGCATCGTCTCTATATAATACTCATAGAGCCGGATCACGCGCAGCTTGCGCTGAACCGCAAGCTCATACCAGGGGAAACAGGAGGGATCCCCCGGCTCCCCCTTCATGCACTGTTTGACCACGGCCTCCAGAATTCCGTCATAGGGCCAGCTGCGGTAGGCCTCGGTAAGGATCCGGAAAAGGACCGGCGAGAAAGAGCGCAGCCTGTCGGAAAGATAAGCCGCGCGGAGCGCCAGCTCCTTTGTGAGAAGATCCCGCTTCACCGCGAAGAGGAGAACCTGAAGCATCAGGTCCGAAAGCTCCGTGAGCAGAGAATCGCTGTCCCGCAGATCCGCCAGGATGTCGGCGTACAGAAGGGGACTTCGGACGCCCTGCCGGTACAGCTCCTCCGCGTAACGGATCTTTCTTCTCGGATAGCGGCCGATATCGGGATTTGTGAGGAAGAGAAGGCGCAGGATAAGATAGCTGCCCCCGCTCTTTGCGTGGAGCTCCCTGATCTTTTCCGCGATCTCCTCCGGCCGCATGCCGCCGCTTCTCAGCAGTCCGCCGAGATAGAGCCTGGCGGCCTCCTCCTCTTTTTCCTCCTCTGAAAATGACCCGGGTCCGAATTCCCGGAAGATGCTCTCCGCCTCCTTCCGGTTTCCCCTCTGCTCCTCCAGATACACCTGATAGAGCCTCAAAAGAGAGAGGTTTCCGCTCGACGTGCAGAAGAGGTTTCCGACCGCCTCAAGAGACCGCTCCGCGTATTCGCGCCGGTCCGTCTCCTTAAGCATGTACCGGAGCCGCTCCCCGTAAAGCGCCGCCCACTCCCTGTCGGCTGCAAGCTGCTCCGTCTCCTCATGTTCCGGGCGCAGGGAGGCCGTCACCTTGAATTCATGGACGCCGTCCTTCATCTTAAGGCGGATGGTGCCCCGCCTCACCCCTTCACCCAGCCGGGCTGCATTGACCCGGTACTCGAAATCATAGGCGGATCCCACAAAATCCGCGTCCGTGATGCGGGTCCTCGGAAGCTCGATAAAATCCGCGTCGGAGGAGGCCTCGATCAATATGGCGCCCCAGGTGCTTCTTCTCAGCGTGAGGATCTCCTGCACGGAATCCCGGAGGGACCAGAAGGAGATCTGATCCGACTCCGCGTGAATCTCGACCGGCTCTTTGCGGCCGGACGCGACAAGGAACTCCTCCATGGCCGTGATCTGTGCGGGGGGCTTCCGGAGTCCCTCCCAGAGAATGCGCTCCCTGCCCTCCTCCGCAAGCTTCCCGAAGCGGTCGCTCCGGAAGAGCCGGAAGGCCTCGCGCGGCTCATGCTCCGCGAACGCGAGAAAATCGTCCATGTTCCGGATGGGCCCCGCCGATGATCCCGCCGCGCGGTCCTCCACGCGGACGGAAACCGGTATCTCCGTCTCCCCCTCCTCCGTGATGAGAAAGAGCGAGCCGGAGATGACATCCCCGTCAGATAGTCCCGACGCGTCCGCTCCGAAGCGCAGCTTCACCCTTCTCCCCGAAAACGCACGTTTCTCCGGTATGATCCGGAAGCGGTTCGAGCAGAATTCTCCCCGTACCGGCTTCGCGCCGTCCGTCTCCAGATGAACCTCGCCGAAGACCTGCCCGCCCGGTTCCGCGGTCAGGCAAAACTCTTTTTCCCTGATTTCCGTCATATCCTGTCGTCTACCTTTAATTTCCTGAAACCACACCTGTGCCCGGCCCGCTGTCAGCCGGATTTTCTCAGATCAAACAGGGAGATCTGACTGTCGTCTGCTTCCGATGTCTGCCGCTGTCTTGCCGGCCCAAATGTCTTCCCGAACGGACTTCACCGGGAAGGTCAATGCCTGTCTTGGACGTCAGCCCGAAAAG
>CAYLHR010000114.1:0-6931 GCA_964383335.1 uncultured Lachnospiraceae bacterium | reverse complement strand
CCTGTTCGGAAACTCCGCGACACAGTCGCGCCACATTGCGGTAACCGTCGGCTTTCGAGAACAACCGGAAAATCGCGGCCAAATACTTCAAAAAGCCGCTCGGCATCCTGAAAGAGGGCGCTGCGGCGGATGTGATCGTCATGGACTACAAGCCCTTCACGCCCTTCTCGGATGAGAATATCGACGGACATATGATCTTCGGCATGATGGGCAAGAACTGCAGAACGACCGTGATCAACGGAAAGGTTCTGTATAAGGACCGCGAATTCGTCGGAATCGACGAGGAAGCGATCAACGCCTGGACTATGGAGCAGAGAAAAAAACTCTGGGGTGAACTGAATCACAGAGTATATTGATACAAACAAATCACAGCGTCTGTCGGAGCGGCTTGTTTTTAAAGCGATGCGTCGGGACAAGTTTTCTTTCACGGAGGTTGAATATGAGTGATATCATGCGTCCCATGTCTTTCGGACATCTGCTTAACTGGGTACTGACCGAGTACAAAAAGGAAGGCAGTGTCTTCGGCATTTCCAAACTGGTAAAACATGAAAACGGACAGGCTCTGCCCATTTTCAACGAAAAGATCGAATCTCCCTTCGGACCCGCGGCCGGACCGAACACGCAGCTGGCCCAGAACATCGCGGCGTCCTACGCGGCGGGCTCCAGATTCTTCGAGCTGAAGACCGTGCAGAAGATGGACGGAGCGGAGCTCTCCGCCTGCGTGGCAAAGCCCTGTATCGTCGCGGCGGACGAGTGCTATAACTGCGAGTGGTCGACGGAGCTGTACGTTCCCCAGGCCTTCGAGGAATACGTAAAGGCCTGGTTCCTCTGCAAAATTATGGCGAAGGAGTTCGGACTCGGAGATCCGGACGCATTTGTCTTCAATATGTCCGTCGGCTATGACCTCGAGGGCATCAAGACGGAGAAGGTGGACCGCTTTATCGAGGGGATGAAGGACGCGTCCGGGACCGCGATCTTTCAGGAGGCGGCCGCCGAAGCCCTGAAGGCGGTGGAAGAAGGCCGCTTTGAGCACGTGGACGCGGACTTTATCAGAAGCATCTCTCCGAGGATTTCCGACTCCATCACGGAGTCCACGCTGCACGGATGTCCGCCGGACGAGATCGAGAGGATCGCGACCTATCTGATCACGGAGAAGCATCTGAATACCTTTATCAAGTGCAACCCGACTCTTCTCGGCTACGAGTTCGCCCGCAGGACCCTGGATCAGCTGGGCTTTGATTACATCGCGTTTGACGATCATCACTTTGTGGAGGATCTTCAGTGGGAGGACGCCGTTCCCATGTTCGAGCGGCTGCAGAAGCTCTGCGACGAGAAGGGCCTTGAATTCGGCCTTAAGCTCACCAATACCTTCCCGGTGGACGTGAAGGCGGGAGAGCTGCCGTCCGAGGAAATGTACATGTCCGGAAGAAGCCTCTTCCCGCTGTCAATCGCCCTCGCGGAGCGGATCGCGAAGCAGTTTGGCGGAAAGCTGCGGATCAGCTACTCCGGCGGCGCGGATTTCTTCAATATCCGTCAGATCTTCGAGGCGGGCATCTGGCCCATCACGATGGCGACAACGGTTCTGAAGCCGGGCGGATATCAGAGAATGTCCCAGATCGGGGATCTGCTCATGGACTGCGGCTGCGAGCGCTTCTCCGGCGTCAGCGAAGAAAAGGTGGCGGAGCTTGTGAAGAAGTCCGTCTCCTCCGATATCTACAAAAAGCCGATCAAGCCGCTTCCGGACAGAAAGAACGGCGAGCCGATCCCCCTGCTGGACTGCTTCACGGCACCCTGCCAGGGCGGCTGCCCGATCCATCAGGATATTCCGGCCTATCTGGAGGCGATGGAGGAGGGAAGAAGCGGGGACGCGCTTCGGATCATCCTCGAAAGAAACGCGCTGCCCTTTACGACGGGTACCATCTGCCCGCATACCTGCGGCGACCGCTGCATGCGCAATCACTACGAGAGCAGCGTCCATATCCGCGAGGTGAAGCTCGCGGCAGCGGAGGCGGCCTGCGATCAGGTGCTTCCGACCCTTGCTGCGGCGGAAACCGTGCAGGATAAGAAGGTCGCCGTGATCGGCGGAGGCCCCGCGGGCCTTGCTGCCGCCTCCTTCCTCAGCCGCGCGGGAGTATCCGTCACCGTGTTTGAAAAACTGGACAGGGCGGGCGGCGTCCCGAGATATGTGATTCCGGCATTCCGCATAAGCGACGAGGCGCTGGACCGCGATATCGCTCTCTGCTCCGCCTACGGCGCGAAGTTCGTGTACGGAAGAGAGATCGGTTCCGCGCAGGAGCTTCTGGATGAGGGATACACGGACGTGATCGCGGCGATCGGTGCCTGGGCGCCGGGCAGAAACGCCCTGAAATACGGCGAGGCCCTTGACGCGCTGGAATTCCTCGAGGCGGCCAAGGCGGATCCCGCATCTCTTTCGGTCGGGACGGACGTCGTTGTCATCGGCGGCGGAAATACCGCCATGGACGTCGCGCGCGCGGCCAAACGCCTTCCGGGCGTGGAACATGTCCGCCTCGTTTACCGCCGCACAAGAAGATATATGCCGGCGGACGAGGAGGAGCTGCAGATGGCGGTCGACGACGGAGTGGAGTTCATGGAACTGCTTGCTCCGGAGGGACTGAAAGACGGAGAGCTCATCTGCGAGGTCTGCCGCCTGGGCGAGCCGGATGAATCCGGACGCAGGTCCCCGGTCGGCACGGGAGAGAAGACGGCTGTGCCGGCGACGGCTGTGATTACGGCTGTCGGGGAACAGGTGAAGACGGAGCTCTTTGCCGCCTCCGGCGCTGAGCTTGACGGAAAGGGCAGGCCGGTTGTCGACGGCAGTCTCATGACGACCGTTCCCGGCTTCTACGCGGCCGGCGACTGCAGGCGCGGCCCCGCCACGGTGGTAAAGGCGATTGCGGACGCGCAGACGATCGCGTCGGCGGTGGCCGGCATCAGCTTTGATGCCTGCCGTGAGGCGAACGCTTCCGGAGATATGGATAAGCTTCTCGCGAAGAAGGGCGATCTCAAAGAAAGCTGCGATCCGGCCTGCGACGGCAGATGCCTCGGCTGCGCGACGGTCTGCGAGGTCTGCGCGGACGTCTGCCCGAACCGCGCGAATGTCGCGGTTCATGTGCCCGGCATGGAGAAGCCTCAGGTGATCCACGTGGACGGCATGTGCAACGAGTGCGGAAACTGTGCGGTCTTCTGCCCCTACAGCGGACGCCCGTATAAGGATAAGTTTACGCTTTTCTGGAGCGAGGAGGACTTCGCGGACAGTGAGAACAGCGGGTTCCTGCCGCTTGCCGGAGATAAGGTGCGCGTGAGACTTAACGGCGGGACGGCGGAATATGACGTGTCGGATGAGGCGTGCGGCCTTCCCGACGGGATCAGGATGCTGATTCTCGCGGTTCTGAGCAATGACTCCTATCTCTGCGGCTGAGCTGTTTCCGAAGAAGATATCTGCAGGCAGGATCTCTTGAGATAAACTGTCTGCAGATATGACGAAGTAAAACAAACTTATGTTTATGTGAGGAAAGGAGATTATACTGTGCCCTATACATTTATGGTAAACGGTAAGGAATACAGTACGGAGGAGGATAAACCCATACTCCGGTTTCTCCGTGATGATCTTAAGCTGTATTCCGTAAAGGACGGCTGCTCGGAGGGTGCCTGCGGCACCTGCACGGTCGTCGTGGACGGTAAGGCGACGAGAGCCTGCATTTTAAAGACGAGCCGCGCGGAGGGGAAATCCATCCTTACCGTGGAGGGACTCAGCGTGCGCGAGAAGGAGGCCTTCGTCTATGCCTTCGGCGCCAGAGGATCGGTTCAGTGCGGTTTCTGTATACCGGGTATGGTGATGTCCGCCAAGGCCCTCATCGATCAGAATCCGGATCCGTCAGAGGAGGAGATCAAGGCGGCGCTGAAGGGCAATATCTGCCGCTGCACCGGTTACAAAAAAATCATTGAGGGCGTGTCCCTCGCGGCCGCGGTCCTTCGGGGCGATGAGAAAATCGACGACCTGGAGGAGGGAAAAGAGTACGGTGTCGGCACAAAGGCCTTCCGCGTCGATGTGCGGAGGAAGACGCTGGGCTACGGAAAATATCCCGATGACATCGGACCGGAATATTTTGTTCCCTGTGACAGACCGGAGCTTCTTAAGGAAGAGGCCGGCTGGTCCGACGAGGATGTGCGGGAAGCTGATCTCGCGCCGGGTATGACCATCACGAGAAAGGATGATCCCGGCTGCACGGCCGCGGCGATCGTGGATCCCTCCATGCCGCCGATGGCCTTCGCGTCCGCGGTGCGCTCAAAATATCCCAGAGCGAAGGTGCTGAAGATTAATACCGCCAAGGCCCTCGCCATGCCCGGTGTGCTGGGCGTACTCACGGCGGAGGATGTGCCGAACAACAAGGTCGGGCACATTCAGCAGGACTGGGACGTTATGATCCGCGAGGGTGAGATCACCCGATGTGTCGGCGACGCGATCTGCGTCGTCGTGGCGGAATCGCCCTATATACTGGCCAAAGCCAAGGAACTGGTCGAGATCGATTATGAGGAGCTGACTCCCGTCAGGAATATTGAAGAGGCCCGTGCGGAGGGCGCGCCCAAAGTTCACTCGAAGGGCAATCTGTGTCAGAGCAGGCACGTCGTGAGAGGGGACGCGAAGAAGGCGCTTGAGGAGTCGGCTTACACGGTGACGGATACATTCAGCACGCCGTTTACGGAGCACGCGTTTCTGGAGCCGGAGTGCGCGGTGTCCTTCCCGTATAAGGACGGAGTGAAAATTCTGTCTACGGACCAGGGAGCCTACGACACCCGGCACGAGACGCTGATCATGTTCGGCTGGGAGGATACGCCGGAGCGCGTCGTCGTCGAAAACCAGCTGATCGGCGGCGGCTTCGGAGGCAAGGAGGACGTCTCCGTACAGCATCTTACAGCGCTTGCGGCCTGGATCTTCAAGCGTCCCGTCAAGATGAAGTTCAGCAGAAAGGAATCGCTGGCATTTCATCCCAAGCGTCACGCCATGGTCGGTACCTTCACGCTGGGATGTGACGAGAACGGCATTCTGACGGGTCTTGACTGCGAGATCAACTTCGACACCGGCGCCTACGCGAGCCTCTGCGGGCCCGTTCTTGAGAGAGCTTGTACGCACAGCGTGGGTCCCTACTGCTATCAGAATACCGACATCCGCGGTTACGGCTACTACACCAACAATCCGCCTGCCGGAGCCTTCCGGGGCTTTGGCGTCTGCCAGAGCGAGTTCGCGCTTGAGTCGCTCATCAATCTGCTGGCGGAAAAGGTCGGGATTACTCCCTGGGAGATCCGTTACCGGAATGCGATCGAGCCGGGCGGCGTTCTGCCGAACGGTCAGATTGCGGACCGCTCCACCGCCCTTAAGGAGACGCTTGAGGCGGTAAAGCCCTACTATGACGCGCATCCGGGGCGCGCGGGAATCGCGTGCGCCATGAAGAACGCGGGCGTGGGCGTGGGCCTTCCGGACGCGGGCCGGGTGCGGCTTGCCATCGAGAACGGCACGGCGGTGATCTACAGCGCGGCCTCTGACATCGGTCAGGGCTGTCTCACGGTCTTCTGCCAGGATGTCGCGGAGGCGACGGGCCTTCCGCGCGGCCGCATCAGAAACGGAATATCCAGTACGGAAAATGCCCCGGATTCGGGCACGACCTCCGGTTCCAGACAGACACTGCTCACAGGAGAGGCGGTCCGCGGTGCCGCATTTCTCTTAAGAGACGCCATGGCGGCGGCGGAAGAGGTGGCAGAGAAAGGCCTCGGCGTCGACGACGTCTTAAGGAGCGCGCCGGGCTATATCAATCCCATGGCCGCCGACAATAAGGAAGCGGAATACGGGACCGGCACGACCTTCGCTCCGGGCCTCCGCAGCGGCCGCTATGTGAGCCCCGTGATCCGGATCGGCGAGGACGGCGTGATATCCGGCTTCGGCAGCGGACTCAATCAGGGTACCTACGGCAGATCCGGAACGCAGACGGGAATCTGCGGCTCTCCGGTATCCGATCCGGAGAAGGCGCTTGCGGCGCTCGAGGGAAGGACCTTTACATACGTCTACTTCGAGCCGACCGACCGTCTCGGATCGGACAGGGTCAATCCCAAGAGCCACATCGCCTACGGCTACGCGACCAACGTGGCGATCCTCGACGACGAGGGCAGGGTCACCGATATCTACGCGGCGTATGACGCCGGCAAGGTGATCAACCCGATCTCCATCCAGGGACAGATTGAGGGCGGCGTGCTCA
Organism: uncultured Lachnospiraceae bacterium; assembly: GCA_964383335.1. Classification (GTDB taxonomy): domain Bacteria; phylum Bacillota; class Clostridia; order Lachnospirales; family Lachnospiraceae; genus Chordicoccus. The sequence continues at coordinate 662 of CAYLHR010000114.1, read as the reverse complement.
TGAGCATGGGCTACGCCCTGACCGAGGACTTCCCGCTTGAGAACTGCGTACCCAAGGCCAAATACGGCACGCTCGGCCTGCTTCGCGCGCCGCAGATTCCGGACATTCACGCCATGTACGTGGAGAAAGAGGAGCTGCTCGGTGTCGCGTACGGAGCCAAGGGCATCGGCGAGATCACGACGATCCCGGCCGCGCCGGCGATCCAGGGCGCCTATTACGCGAAGGACGGCGTGTTCCGGACTTCGCTGCCCATGAAGGATACGTTCTATAAGAAGAAAAAGTAATGCACGGACCCCGGCGGGGAGAGGCTGACGGCTTCTCCCGCCGGGGTCTGTTTTGGCGTGTGGATTTTATTCCGGGATGGCCGCGTAAGTCGGATTGCGAGGTCGCCGGGCCAACCCGGGGGCGCGGCTTGGGCAGAAAGTATTGAAAACCCTGATGACAGGCCATTGGGGGAATCGATAGCCATTTAGAAATCTTGATTCACAAAGCATGGTTTGCGAATCAGCCCGATTTTTCCTTTGGGCAGAAGTTTCCGCGTTGGGGGAATCGACAGCGAAGATATGAAAATCTCCAACAGGTCAGACTGTTGGAGGAATCAGAAGCGAGATTGAGTCTTTCCCCCAGTGGGCGGGTTTCGCCTTGGGGGAATCGATGGCGAA
>CAYLHR010000113.1:0-6999 GCA_964383335.1 uncultured Lachnospiraceae bacterium | reverse complement strand
AATAATCTCCAACGGTCAGAGCTGTTGGAGTAATTCGAAGCAAGATGGAGCCTTTCCCCCAGGGAGCGGCCTCCGCCTTGGGGGATCGACGGCGAAGATATAAAAGATCTCCAACGGTCAGAGCTGTTGGAGTAATTCAAAGCAAGATGGAGCCTTTTCCCCAGGCAGCAGCTTCCATCTCGAGGGAATCGACCGTCATCGAAAATTCTGATGCACAAAGTATATTGAACGAATCAGAACACAAAATCCCCGCTCTTCCCCCCGGACTTCTTAAGCAGGTGAATCTCCCCGATCACCATGCGCTTATCGATCGCCTTGCACATGTCATAGATCGTGAGCAGCGCAACCGACACCCCGGTAATGGCCTCCATCTCGACGCCGGTCTTTCCCTCCGTCCGCACGGTGCAGTACGCGGTCACGCTGTCCTCCCCGGTTTCAAAGCGGATCGACGCGTGCGTGAGATTCAGGGAGTGGCACATGGGAATCAGATCCTGCGTGCGCTTGACAGCCATGATGCCGGCCACCTGGGCCACCGTGAGGACATCGCCTTTCTCAACGTTCCGGTTCTTTATGGCGTTCATCACGGCTTCCGAGACCTGAATTCTTCCCGTCGCGACAGCCTCTCTTTCCGTCACGGCCTTGCCCGATACGTCAACCATGCGTGCGTTTCCGTCTGTATCAAAATGAGTCAGCTTCTGCATAATCCCAGGTCCATCCGATCCTTTCACATTTTCGGGACGCGGCGATTCTGTCCGCATCCCGGATGATATTTCAGTGTAACATGGAACCTATAAGTATTTCAAATAGCGGATGTACTGAATTTCATACGTTTACGCAGATGATATTTGGTTTACAACCGGGGATAAAACGGATAAAATGAATTTTCAGAAATACATCACTTACCGGTGGTGTGCTTTTGTATATCATTGTAAATGGCCGGGCTTTTATGAACTTATATCAGGTGATTTTTCAGTCATGTGATATTTCAAAAAGAAGGAAGGCCGCAAAGAGGAAGAGGGAGATTATGGGAAACAGGACATTTCGCGGGGGCGTCCATCCGGATGACAAGAAGGCGCTCACACGGGACAGCGCTTTCCGGACATACCTCGGATCGGGAGAAATGGTGTTCCCGCTTGCACAGCACATCGGACGCCCTGCGGCAGCAGTCGTGAAGAAGGGTGACCAGGTACTGGCGGGCCAGATCATCGGTGAGGCCAGCGGATTTATATCGGCGAATATCCTCAGCTCCTGCTCGGGGAAGGTGAAGGCTGTCGAAAAGAGAAAAACCGTTATGGGAACGATGGTGGAATCCGTCGTGATCGAAAATGACGGGGAATACAACGAGCTTCCGGGAATCGGAGAAAAGGTGGACTACCGCACGCTTTCCGGGGCGGAGATCCTGCAGAAGATCAAGGACGCGGGCATCGTGGGACTTGGCGGCGCGGGCTTTCCGACAAATGTGAAGCTCGCCCCGAGAAATGCGGATGAGATCAGGTATATCATCGCGAACGGAGCGGAGTGCGAGCCGTACATTACGTGTGACGATCAGCTGATGCGCACGAAATCCGCCGAGATCGTGACAGGCATGGAAGTGATTCTCTCACTGTTCCCGCAGGCTGAGGGCGTCATCGTCATTGAGGACAATAAGCCGGAGGCGATTGCCGCCATGGAGAAGGCATGTCAGGGGGCGGAGAAGATCCGGGTCCAGGCCGTGCCCGTGAAGTATCCGCAGGGCGGTGAGCGCTCGATCATTCACGTCGTCGCGGGCGTGGATATCAAGGCCAGCCAGCTGCCGGCTGACGCGGGATGCATCGTGGACAATGTCGCTACGATTTATGCCATTTACCGCGCGGTCTGCGAGTCGACGCCTCTTATGGAGAAGGCGGTCACGATCACGGGAGAGGCTGTCGCGGATCCCTGCAACCTGATCGTCCGGATCGGCACCAATATTGCCGAGCTGATCGAGGCGGCGGGCGGCGTTAAGGAGGGAACGGAAGCGAAGAAGGTTCTCTCCGGCGGACCGATGATGGGAATCGCGATGGCGGATTTAAATGTACCGCTTCAAAAGAGCAACAACGCCGTCACCGTGCTCGCCTTCGATGAGGTGGAGGCGGCGGAGGCCGTCCAGACGGCCTGCATCCGCTGCGGGCGCTGCAATCACTCATGTCCGCTGGGGCTGAATCCCCAGCTTATGAGCATTGCCGCCGAGAGAAAGGATTACGACAGATACGAGAACAAGCTCTACGGTCTTGAGTGCATCTCCTGCGGATCCTGCACATTTATCTGCCCCGCGAAGCGGCCGCTCATGCAGCTTTTCAAGGAGGCGAGAAATGAGATCCTGAGCGCCAAGGCTGTCGCCAGAGCGGAGGCCGCGAAGGCGAAGATGGAGGCGGAGCAGGCGGAGGAAGCGGCGAGACAGGCCGAGATCCGCACCGCCGTCGAGGCTGCCCTCCGCGCCGCGGATGAGGAGAGGAATCTCGTGAAGGCATCCGAGGCGGAAAAGAGGCTCGCGGCATCGATGGAGGCATCCGATGACCTGGATGTCCCGGTGGAGAAGGAAGTGAAGACTTCGGTCGGGGCGAATAAGGCTTCCGGCGGAAAGGAGGAGAAGGCATGAGCATGTATAACGTATCCTCCAGCCCCCATGTAAGAAGCAAACTCAGCACCGGGCGGGTCATGTATGACGTGATTCTCTCGCTTCTGCCGGCGACCGTCATCGGCTGCTGGCACTTCGGGATGAAGGCTGTGATCGTGGTTCTCGCGTCTGTGATCACCGCGGTCGCGTCTGAAGCCGTGTTTGATAAGATCAGAGGACAGGCACTCACCGTGAAGGACGGGAGCGCCGTCGTGACGGGCCTTCTGCTCGCCCTCTGCCTCTCACCCGAGGTTCCGCTCTATATTCCGATTCTCGGGGCCCTTTTCGCGATCATTATCGTCAAGTGCCTCTTCGGCGGACTCGGAAAGAACTTCATGAATCCCGCGCTGGCCGCGAGATGCTTTCTCCTCATCTCCTTCTCGGGGACGATGACGAGATATGTGCCCGCGGACGCGGTGAGCACAGCGACGCCGCTTGTGGATCTGGCCGAGGGCAAGGCCGTCAATATGACGCAGCTCTTCATGGGATTTACGCCGGGTGTCATCGGCTGCTCCATTTTGGGCCTGCTCATCGGAGGTCTCTATCTCTGGGTGACGGGCGGCATCACGTGGGAGATTCCGGTGGCGGCGCTCGGATCATTTTCCATCTTTGTGATTCTCTTCGGCGGACAGGGACCCGATCCGATGTTCCTAGCGGCGCATCTGTGCGGCGGCGGCATCATGATGGGCGCCCTGTTTATGGCGACGGATCCCGTGACGAGTCCCGTGACGCGGCCCGGACAGCTTCTGTACGGCGCCTGTGTCGGCATTTTCAGCGGCCTTTTCCGGATCTTCGGAAGCTCCGCGGACTCGGTGAGCTACGCGATTATTCTTTCGAATCTCTTCACGCCGATGATCGACCAGTTCATCGTGCCGAAGCCTTACGCCTATCAGAAATCCGGCAGCGGGGAGGAAGGATTCTTCTCCATGAAGCTCATGAAGCCGGCGCTGATTCTCTGCGCGATTACCTTCGTGGCGGGCGTGGCGCTCTCGGGCGTCTTCGACCTCACGAGGGAGGCGATCGAGGCGCAGGAGCTCGCGGCACAGATGGCTTCCTATCAGGAAGTGCTGCCCGATGCGCAGGAATTTGAGCCCAGCGCCGACGGACAGGCTGTGATCGACAGCCTTGAGGGCGGCGTCTACGGAACCGACTTCGGCCGCGTCCACATCAACGGCGCCTATGAAGGAAAAGACGCGTCCGGCAATGTCACGGGATATGTCGTCAGCGTGACCACTTCGGACGGCTATGACGGAGACGTGACGCTCTCGGCCGGCATCTCAGCCGACGGGACGCTTCAGGGCATCTCGTTTACGGAACTGAACGAGACGGCCGGTATGGGCATGCGCGCCGACGAGCCCGAATTCAAGGATCAGTTCAGCGGCGTGAATGTGGAGAAATTCACACTCAACAAGGCCGGCGGCAGCACGGCGGATGACGAGATCGACTCGATCTCCGGCGCGTCCGTCACATCCGGCGCGGTTGTGAACGCTGTCAACGCTGCGATTGATTTCTTCAACACGAATCTGAAGTAAAGGAGGGAGATTATGATTTTAGACGTATGTAAGGAACGGCTCTATAACGGAATCGTAAAAGAGAATCCCTCGTTTGTCCTCATGCTGGGCATGTGCCCGACGCTCGCTGTCACGACGTCCGCGACGAACGGAATCGGCATGGGCTTTTCGACCCTGGCGGTTCTCGTCGCCTCGAACCTGATCATTTCTCTTCTCAGAAAGATCATCCCCGACCAGGTGCGTCTTCCGGCGTATATCGTCGTGGTCGCCTCGCTGGTTACGGTGACGGAGCTTCTCATTAAGGCCTACCTGCCGGCCATCTACGCGGCGCTGGGCATCTTCATCCCGCTCATCGTCGTGAACTGCATCATCCTGGGACGTGCCGAGGCCTACGCCAACAAGGTCGGACCGGTTCCCGCAATTTTCGACGGAATCGGCATGGGACTTGGTTTTACCATGGCGCTCACCATTCTCGGCTCCGTGCGCGAGCTCGTCGGAGCGGGCACATTTTTCGGGATGCAGGTTCTGCCCAAATCGGTTGAGCCCATCGGCATCTTCGTCAAGGCGCCCGGCGCCTTCCTGGTGCTCGCTTTCTGCGTGGCGGTGATGAACTCGTTTGGAATCTACACCCGCGCCAACAAGGTGACGGAAGGCTGCGACGGCTGCTGCGCGACCTGCGCGAAGGCGGAGGCGCACGGCATGACGGGCGCGAAGAAGGCTGACGGAAAGGAGGCTGCCAGGGCATGAAAGAATTGATTATGATTATTGTCGGGGCGGCGCTCATCAATAATGTCGTCCTCTCCCAGTTTCTCGGAATCTGCTCCTTCCTGGGCGTTTCGAGACAGATGAAGGCGTCCGCCTCTCTCGGCGTCGCCAATATCTTCGTCATTACGGTCGCGTCGGCGGTGGCGAATCTGCTGTATACCTTTGTGCTGGTCCCTCTGGACCTCGATTATCTGCAGACGATTGTATTCATTCTCGTCATCGCGGCACTCGTTCAGATCGTTGAGATGTTTATCAAGAAGACGTCTCCTAGCCTCTACCAGGCGCTCGGAATCTATCTTCCTCTGATTACGACGAACTGCGCAGTTCTCGGCGTGGCTCTCACCAATGTGCAGAATGACTACAATTTCATTCAGAGCGTCCTGGCCGGTCTCGGAACGGCGGTCGGCTATACGATCGCGATCGTGCTTCTTGCCGGCATCCGCGGACGTCTGGATGAGGAGGCGATCCCCGCGCCCTTCCGCGGCGCTCCGGCTGTGCTGCTGTCGGCGGCGCTCATGGCGATCGCGTTCATGGGCTTTTCGGGTCTCAGCTTATAAGGAGGAACTATGGCGGGAATTATCATTGCAACAGCAGTCGTCGCCGTGGTCGGAATCCTGATCGGCGTGGCTCTTGTTATCATGGGAAAGAAGTTTTATGTCGAGGTTGATGAGCGGGAGGTCGCCGTGCGCGAGGCCCTTCCCGGCAACAACTGCGGCGCCTGCGGCTTTGCGGGCTGCGACGCCCTTGCGGCCGCGATCGCGAAGGGAGAGGCTCCGGTAAACGGATGTCCGGTCGGCGGTCAGGCCGTGGCGGATGCCGTCGGTGAGATCATGGGCGTCTCGGCCGACGCGGCGGCGAAGAAAGTCGCCTTCGTGCGCTGCAACGGCAGCTGCGAGAACACAAAGAAGAACTCCAACTACATCGGCATTCAGGACTGCAGAAGCGCCCAGAGCTCCGGTATTAACATGTGGAACTGCGAGTTCGGCTGCACGGGCCTCGGCTCCTGCACGAAGGTCTGTCCGGAGAACGCGATCCGCGTGGTGGACGGCGTCGCCGTGGTCGATCCCGAGTCCTGCATCGGATGCGGTCTTTGCGCAAAGGCGTGCCCGAAGAAGCTGATCGAGCTTGTGCCGTATGAGCAGAAGGTCTTCGTCCGCTGCATGAATACGGACCGCGGCCCCGCTGTGAAGAAGAACTGCGGCGTCGGCTGCATCGCCTGCAGGCTCTGCACAAAGCAGTGCCAGGACGACGCGATTCATGTTGACAACAACATCGCGCACATCGATTACGAGAAGTGCACGAACTGCGGAAAATGCGCCGCGAAGTGCCCGCAGAAGTCCATCCTCGACAAAGCGGACAGAGGAGAGGCATCCTGAAAACAGGCATATGAACCAACAGCGCCCTTGCACAAGTCTGCATGGGCGCTGTTTTTCTCCGCCTTCAGATACGATATGAACAAGTACTCAATCAATAATTTGAATCATATACTATTCTTTTGTATAATATGTTGCAAATGCCACTATTTCACAAGGAGGGAATTATGAAAAAGAAGATATTAAGCATGTTCCTCGGCGCGGCGCTCGCGGTTTCTCTCGCAGCCTGCGGAGGCGGACAGAGCGGCGCCACCATCGAGACGGCGGAAGCTGAGTCTGTGGCTGAGTCCGCGGCTGAATCGGCGGCTGAGTCCGCTGCGTCCGGGACTGAGGAAGCCGCTGCGGATGAAGACTTCCACATCGGCATTGTCACCGGTTCCGTGTCCCAGTCCGAGGACGACAGAAGAGGCGCCGAGGCATTCCAGAAGAAGTACGGCGAGGACAAGGTCACACTTGCCATCTATCCCGACAACTTCACGGAGGAGCTCGAGACGACCATCCAGACCATCGTGAACCTCTCCGATGACCCGAAGATGAAGGCGATCATCGTGAATCAGGCGATCCCCGGCACGACCGAGGCCTTCCGCCAGATCAAGGAGAAGAGACCGGACATCATCTGCATCGCCGGTGAGTCCCACGAGGATCTTCCCGAGATCGGCTCCGCAGCTGATCTCGTCGTCAACAACGACTTTGTCGCCCGCGGATACCTGATGAT
>CAYLHR010000112.1:0-7023 GCA_964383335.1 uncultured Lachnospiraceae bacterium | reverse complement strand
GATATTGCGCAGCTCTCCTCCGAGAAGGATGATCGTGATATGAGACGGATTCTTTGAGGATGTGACGATGTTGCCGTTGTTGGTGATCACCGTGACGTCCCTGGCGGTAATATACTGAACCGCCTGAAGGGCCGTGGAGCTCGTATTAATGAAGATCGTGTCGCCGTCCTCCACCAGGGAGGCGGCATATCTGGCGATCTGCTCCCTGCAGACGGAGATCTCGTCCCGCACCCTGACCTGGCGGTCCTGCCTGACGCGCGCGCCTCCGTAGTAGCGGTCAATCTGGCGGTGATCCTCCAGATACTGCAGATCCCGCCGCACGGTGATTTCCGACACACCGAGATGTGCCGCGATATCCGGAACCCTGGCATCCCCAGTCTTTTTGATAATCTCCATGATCCGTTTTCTTCTTCCGTCCACAATTTCCTTGCTTTGCTTCATATCCGATTCCTCCGGAATAAACAGCAGACAGGTTCCGGTGCCGGGCACCTCTCACCGGATCAGGACGTCTCCGATGCGGATGATTCCGCCGCCGGGCATACAGTCCGGGTAGCGGATCCCGCTCTCACCTCCGTAGAGGACCGCCTTCATCCCGGCCCCCGCGGCTCCCGCGATATCCGCCTCTGGATTGTCTCCGATAAAGACGCACTCCTCCGCACCGCAGCCGGCCTTGCGCGCGCAGAACTCGAAAAATTCGCGTCTTGGCTTTTCGTACACAGCCTCCTCGCTCGTCACGACAAAATCCACGTATTTGAGAAGATCCAGTCTCTCAAGCTTTATGAACTGTATATAGGCCGTCATGTTGCTGCCGATTCCAATGCGGATGCCCTTCTCTTTGAGCGCCGCCATGAAATCAGCGATCCCGTCCTCGATCACCATGCCGTCAAGGAGCGTATTCCAGTACAGCCTTGAGATGCGGAGCACGTGCGGACAGAGGGGAAGTCCCCTCTTCTCAAGGATCCGCTCCGCGCGGATCACGCGGTTGTGAACCGCGGCGACCTGGCCCGCCTCCTTCATGAAGTCGGCGTAGACGGTTTTCCAGTCCGAAAGAAATGCCTCAGCCGGCACTCCCAATTCCTCCTCCGCATAGCGGGCGGCCGCCTCTATGGCAGCGGCGTCGGCTGTATAGAAATCGTAGAGCGTGCCGTCAATGTCAAATATTACCGTCCGGATCATCACTGCTTCCTCTCGCCGTCCGGCTCTTCCGCCGTCTGCTCCGGCACCTCAAACACGCGCGCCTCCGTCCCCGCCGAAGATCCCTCCGGCACATCAAACACCCCTGATCCGGGTTGTCCGGCGGACATCTCAGAGGCAGCGCTCTCATGCGCCTCCGAAGCTGCCGCAGCATCCGCGCTCTCACGCATTTCCAAAGGAGCCGCTGCATCCGCGCTCTCCGGCAGCTCGGCGGGAGTCTCCTCCGCGCTCTTTTTTGCCCGCTTCATGGCCCGCCACGCGAACCAGGCGTACAGCCCTCCCACCCCGATAAATAGGATACCGAAAAGGGCCATCACCGGCGCGGGCGGATTCCCGACCTCAGGCGTCCCGGTAAAAATCGCCCGGAACTGATTGATCCCGAGATAGACCAGATAACCGGCGACCAGGATCCGAAGGGTCATTCTGTTTCTCGACCGCATATCCATAGCAGCTTAGCCCTCGCTTTCCTCAATCAGTTCCTGCATGCTGTCCCACAGGCCGTCCAGGCACTCTATGGTCTTCACATAGAGCTGATACTTTCTGTCGTAGGCGGCAGAGGCAGCAGGATCCGGGACGAAGGGCTTCGAGATGACCGTCATATTCGCGACAGCCTCGTCCAGATCAGCGTACTCACCCGTCGCGACCGCCGCCCCGATGGCGCAGCCGAGCGCTCCCGTCTCGGAAGCCTCGATGGTCTCGACCGGAACCTTCATGACATCCGCGAACATCTGGGCCCACACTTTGGCGCGCGCCGCGCCGCCCGCGAGACGGATCACCTTCGGAGGCTCCTCTCTCGTGGCGAGAAGCTTCTCGTAGTGGTAGCGGTGGCAGAAGGTGATGCCCTCAAAAATGCTCCGCGCCAGGTGCTCTCTCGTGTGGCTTACGCTGAGGCCCACAAAGGAGGCGCGGGCGTTGGGATGAACATTTGAAGCCATGAGGAAGGGAAGGAAGACCGGGACAAATGTCTCGGGCGGAAGCTTCTCGACCCACTCGTCCACCGTGTCGTAGATGCTGCCTCCGCGCTCCTTCTCGATCTCCTTCAGCTCGGGAAGCAGCTGGCGGATGAACCACTCAAAGTTCCCGGCGGATGTCGGAGAGGACTCCTCGATGAGGTAATATCCCGGAAGCGCGAAGAGAGAGTTCATCTGCACCCTGCCGTCCTCAATCGGCTGCTTCCGGATATATTCGTTGATGGACCAGGTCCCCGCGATCATGCAGATCTTGTCCGGATCCGTGACGCCGGCGGCGATGGCGCAGGCATTGATGTCGAACATGCCGCCGATCACCGGTGTTCCGGCCGGGAGTCCGCAGGCCTTCGAGGCCTCCTCCGTCACGTGTCCGCAGATCTCCGTCGCGAGGCAGAGGGGCGGAAGGGCGTCCGCGACCTCCGGGATGCCGTAGAGGTCAAGCAGCGCCGGGTCAAAGGACGCCGTCTTAAGATTCATGAGTCCCGATCCCGAATAGTCCGTGAGTTCCGCCTTCGCCTCGCCCGTCAGGCGGAAGCGCACGTAATCCTTGCACTCAAATACATATTGGATATTGGCGTAATTCTCCGGCTCGTTATCCTTCAGCCACGCGAGCAGCGCCGAGGGCTGGCAGGACATGATGTGCTGAAGCGAGAGCGCGAACGCCTTCTCCTCGGTGCCGTCCTCTCTCCATCTGACGGGATACTGCCAGGCGCGGTTATCCGTGGAAATGATGCCGTTTCTCGCGGGCTTCCCGTCCTTTCCCCAAAGATACAGTCCCTTGCCGTGGCCTGCAATTCCGACGCCCGCGACATCCGAGGGACTGACTCCGGTCTTCTCAAGGACACCCTTGACGACGCCGCAGTTGGCCTGCCACATTTCCTCCATATCCCGCTCAACAAAGCCGGGCTTTGGCGTAATCGCCTTCGTCGATACGCCGCAGCTTCCGATCTCATGGCCCTTCGCGTCAAACAGAGCCGCCTTCGTTGCAGTTCCTCCGTTATCAAGTCCGATAAAATAATGCATTAAGAAACCTCCCGGCACAACCGCCTGTAAAAATCCGCTGCCGCCCTGAACACACAGACGCCGTCGTGTATCCAAAGCCATACAATAATATAACATACACAGGTTTCCGGAGAAACCTGTGCTTTAAAAACAGCATCACATATTTTCCATACGTACAGCCCGTTCCTTATTTCAGGACGTCCGGGTTCAGAAGATCTCTTCCGATATCTTTTCCCTCCAGGAAATCCGAGGCGATATTGATCGCCTTCTCATACATGTTCCAGAGGGCCTCGTGTGTCTGTGCGGATACGTGCGGCGTCAGAATCACATTGTCGAGACCGATAAGCGGAGACGTCACGGGCAGCGGCTCCTGCGCGAACACGTCGAGACCCGCTCCCAGGATTCTGTGCTCTTTCAGGGCCTCGGCGAGCGCGTCCTCGTCCACGAGATTTCCCCTCGCGGTACACACAAGCACACTCGTCTCCTTCATCATCGCGATCCGCTCCGCGTTCACGATGTGATGGTTCTCCTTCGTGTAGGGGACATGGATACTGATCGCGTCGCACTCGCGAAAGATCTCATCGATCTCCTTCTTCACGGCGCCGGCTTCCAGAGCTGCCTCATCGCTGAGGAAGGGATCATAGCACCAGATCTCGGCGTCGAAGCCGGAGAACAGCTTCGCCAGGCGGCGTCCGATCGCGCCGAATCCGAGAATGCCCACCTTCTTGCCCAGCATCTCAGAGCCGATGTTGCGGACCCAGGCCCCCGTCTCCACGCACTTGACATTCAGCGGGAACTGGCGCTTGGCAGCCATGATCATGGAAAATGCCATCTCGGCCACGCTCTCGGAATTGGCGGCGGTCGTCCTTGAAATCGCGATGCCCGCATCCGTGGCGTCCTGGAGATTCACGGCGTCAAAGCCCACGCCGTAGCGGACGAGGATCTTCACCGTGTCATTGATCTGAGAAAAAATCTCTTTATTATATGGTTCCACGTCGATGATGCCGGCATCCGCGCCCTTCAGCGCGGAGACAGCCGCTTCCGGGGTAAAAGGCTGCATCGGCACCCACTCGTACTCGAGTCCTCTTGATGCCGCATATTCCTTTGCTCTGTCATTCAGCTGATTGTACAGCACAGACGGTGTTCCATATAAACAGACAACCTTCTTCATATGAGGTATGTATCCTTTCTTGTGTGGCACATTTTCAGGAGAAATAGACTTCCTTCGCGTTATTGTAGTAGATATCCGCGAGTTCTTCCTCCGTGAAGACATCCGTCTTCTCCAGATAGTCGGCGAGATGCTCGTAGGTATCCTGCGTCGCGGCGAAGGGCGCGTCCGTGCCCCACATCAGCTTCTTCGGGCCCAGGATGTCCCTGGCCTGTGCCAGATACTCCACCGTCTCGGGATAGGGATAGACGTCGGGTGCCATAATCTTGGGCATGGCCGCGATATCAAACCAGATATTGGCCTGGGACAGGAGCTGCAGCTCGGCGATCCACTCCCTTCTCTTCTCTCTTGCGGGAGCGAGCAGGTGGCAGATCACGACCTTGAGATCCGGGCAGCGGTCGGCGACGCGCATAAGGGCCGTCGTCTGGTGGCTCTCCATATCGATGTCGCCGACATCCAGCGCCACGACGCCCCTGTTCTTCTCAATCAGCCGGTAGATCTCCATCATGCGGTCCCCGGACAGGTCAAAGGGATCGTGGCAGCCCATGAGGCCGCCTCCGGAGCTCACCTCGAATTTGACGAGATGAAACTTCTTCTCCTCCAGGAAGCGGGTAAGCGCCTCCATGTGGTTGGTGGCAAAGGGATCCACCTCACAGCTCGGGCAGAAGCGGTCCGGGTATTTTTCCAGCAGCTCCTCGTGGTAGATATTCTGGAAGCCGTACATGCTGCCGTTCATGAGAACCGCTCTCTCCACGTCGTTGCGGTCCATGATCGCGAGGGCCTCCTCGGCATAAAAATGATCCTCGCCGTAATCACCGTTCTGGGGAAACAGCTGAAAGACCTCTCCGCTGCCCCACTGTGCCTTTCCCTCTCCGACGGCCCGCAGTTCTCCGCGGCGGCAGTAGCCCGCCACAATCTTCGCGAGATGGAGATGCGCGTCTATTTTTTTCATATATTCAGCCTTTCTTAATGGGATCAGACGACGGCGCGCCCGAAAGCGCGGCATCTTCTGAAAGTATTGCAGGGAAGCTGAAATCAAGCTTCCCTTTCATATTCGTATTCGTGTGTTTACGCGGCTTTTTTGACCTTTTTGGCCTTCTTTCTCGACTGATCCGCGTGCTGCATCGCGTCAAATGCGACCGCTACGATGATGACAAGACCCTTGACCAGTCCCGAATGCGTGGACGGAACGGACATCAGGTTGAGTCCGTTATTGAGAAGTCCCATGAGAACCGCGCCGAAGATGGCTCCCGGGACCGTCCCCTCGCCGCCCAGAAGGGAGACGCCGCCGATCACGCCGGCCGTAATGACGTCGTTCGTGTAGCCGGATCCGGTCGATGAGGAGGCCTGCTGCGTCATGGACGCGAGCACGATTCCTCCGAGCGCCGTGGTGAGGCCGGAGAACACGTAGCATATGATGGAGGTCATCCGGACATTGATACCGGAGATCTCGGACGCCGTCGCGTTTCCGCCGACCGCGTAGACGTATCTGCCGAAAACGGTCTTCCTTAATATGAACCAGCTGAGAAGCGCGATCACGATCATAAAATACACCGGAAGAGGGAATCCCAGGATCTTAAACGCGCCGATCGCGGTAAAGGCCGGGACCGTGCAGCTGATGATCTTATTGTTCGTAAAGACCATGGCGAGACCGAGGAAGATACTCTGCGTCGCGAAGGTGACGAGGAAGGCCGGGATATTGAAGGTCGTGATAATGAGCCCGTGCAGCACGCCGGCCAGCGCTCCGACGGCCAGTGCCGCGATGATGCCCGCCGCGACCGCGCCGCCGCTGTCCCCCAGCGCGTGTGTCACCGTGACCGCCACGACCGCGGTGAACGCGCAGAGTGTGGCAATCGACAGATCAATTCCTCCGATCAGGAAGACGAAGATCGTTCCGCTCACCATGATTCCGATCACCGACACGGACCACAGCACGTTGCTGAAGTTGTCGAGCGACAGGAAGGCCTTGGGGCGCAGAATGGAAAGAACCAGGATAAACGCGACGAGAATGATCGGTTTGCTGTATTTGCTCCAGTTAAAATTCTTCATCAGTTCGCCTCCTCTTCAACACCCTGTCCCGCGGACAGCACCATCGCCTGCGTGACCTCGACATTCTTGAATTCCTTCACAATGTCGCCCTTTCTCATGACGATGATCCGGTGCGAAACGCGAAGCAGCTCCTGCAGGTCGGATGTCACGACGATCACCGCGACGCCCTTGCCGGCCAGGTCCTCCAGAATCGAGTATATTTCGTCCTTCGCGCCGACGTCAATACCGGCCGTCGGCTCGTCGACGATCAGAAGCTTCAGATCGCGCATGAGCCACTTGCCGAGAACGACCTTCTGCTGGTTTCCGCCGGACATGACGCCGACCTGCTTGTCGGGATCCGACGGGCGGATGTCGATCGCCTCGATGGCCCGCTTGCTCATGGCCAGCTCGTCCGCGTCGGAGATCGCCGCGCCGTTTATCTTCACGATATCATAATTGGTCAAAGCCACATTCCTGGTCGTGGAGAGAAGCGGGATGAAGCCCTGGTTTCTCCGGTCCTCGGGGACGAAACCGATTCCTTCCTTAATACTGGCCTTGGGAGAGGGCGACAGCTTCTTCCCGTCCAGCCAGACCTCGCCGGACGCCGCTTTGTCGACGCCGTAGATCGCGCGCACGACCTCGGTTCTGCCCGCGCCGATGAGG
>CAYLHR010000111.1:0-7166 GCA_964383335.1 uncultured Lachnospiraceae bacterium | reverse complement strand
GGGGCTCCGTATGCGGAGACCCGAAAGCGAGCTAGTCGCATTAGAGCTCTGGCTCTGAAGGCCGTTGGGAGAACCGAAGAAAGAAATAATTCAGACGTCCGTCAGCATACCAGCTGTTCATCAGCAGCCTTGATTCAAATAATATCATTTCAGAATCAGCAAAGCCCGTCAACAGAAAAAATGAGTCAAAAAGAACCGTCCCCGCTGACTCGTTTCGAGATCCGTTTCGCCAGGGCCATGATCGTAAGGATCGGCGGATTGCCCATGGACTCGGGCAGGATTGTGGCGTCCGCCACGTACAGGTTCTCCGGCAGGTCCGGATGATGGAGGGTGTCCCGCTCCGCCGCCGTCAAGGGGAGCATGCCGCCCGGGTGTCCGGCGTTCAGCGTGCCGAGGAACTGCTTCTCCCGGGGAACCCCCATGCGGACCAGGATCTCGCGGCTTAAGGCGACGGCCCGCCGCATCCGGTCCCGGTCAGCCTGCGACAGATTCTTATCTATGCGCTTTCCGTCCGTTGAGCCGGCCTCCTCATCCGCCAGCTTGATCATGATGCTGGCGATATTCTCCATGGGAAGGCGCCACTTTCTGTTAAAGAAGAAGCTGAGATAATCCATGTAGGGAGACAGGATATAGCCGTCCTGCTGACTGATGAAGGGCATGAGGATCTGCTGCTCCTGATGAAGCCCCGCAAGCGGCCCCGCCACGCAGAGAACCGGGTCGACAAAGAGGGTTTTTCCGCAGGGGATCCCCGACCGCTCCAGGATCACCGGCGTACCCAGACCGCCGGCGGCGAGGATGATCAGATCCGCCCTGCAGATGAGCTTTCTGCCGGCGCGGACGGCCTGAACCCCGGTGACGCGGTTCTCTTCAATGATGAGCTTCTTTACCCGGCACCCGGTGAGCAGCCGGGCTCCCCGCGAAACCGCGTCCCGCACCAGCGCGCGCGTATCCCACTTCGCGCCGGTGGGACATCCGATGGCGCAGTGCCCGCAGCCGATGCAGCGGGAGGCGTCCAGGAGCTTCGGCGTCACGACAGGCTGAAGGCCCATGGTCTCAAACAGCCTGTACATCTTCTCCGTCGTGTCCGTCCAGTTTTCGCGGTGCTCCGTCGTGATGGGCAGCTCCCTGTAAAGCTCTTCGAATTCCCCGTCCAGACAGATGCCGATTTTGCGCAGGCCCCCGTCATAGCGCACGGCATTTCCGGTTGCCAGTGTCGTCGTCCCGCCGATCCCGATTCCCCGGACCATCACCATCTCCCGGTTCTTTTCGACCAGCATGTTCGGCAGCAGAAGCCGGATCAGGCGCTCATCGAAAAACAGTCCGGTCCCCCGCAGCTTCGATAAAGCCGGGACCGAATACGGGAAGGGGCGGAAGTCCCCGCCGGCTTCCAGCATCGTCACCTGATAGTGTCCCTGCAGCTCCTTTGCCGCCACGGCGCCGCCCGCCCCGGTGCCGATGACAACAGCAGTCTTTTTCCGACTCATCTGCGCTCCCTCCTCTCACAAAAATGCGCCCGGCAGCTGCCGCAGCCCTCCGTGATCCGCCGCGTAAAGCGGAGAGAGCCGCCGCCGCATATGCCGGCAATGATTCCCGCGTCGGCCGCGGACATGATCCCGCACTGCCGCGGGGTATAGAACTTCGCGAAATAACAGTCCGATACCGTGATTTCTCCGGGAAGGCTGCCCGCCATTCCGATCCGGATATTCCGGTACAGCAAAAAGACCAGCCGCTCCGCATCCTCCCTTTTCCTGATTCCCGCCAGAATCCGGACGCGGCGTCCGGTCCTGAAGGCCCGCCGGTACAATTCCCGCGGCCTCACGGGAAGCGTCTCCATGCAGCGCACCGTAAATTCCGCGTAGCGCTCAAGGGCCCGGTCCGCCGGGAGGAACCACACTCCGGCCGCCCGGGTACGGAAGGCACGGGAGGTCAGATTCATCAGGATCTGTATCTCCGCGCTCCTCACAAAATCCGGGGTATGCCGCTCCAGGGCGCGCAAAAGAGCGCCGAACACTGCCTCTCTCAACGGTACATCTCCTCGATTTCATTCTGAAAATGCAGCAGCACATTCGCGCGCTTCACCTTGAGATTCGGCGTCAGCTCGCCCGCTCCGATGCTGAGCGGTTTTGCGATCACGCAGAAGTCACGGATCTGCTCGGGATGGGACAGGGAGCGGTTCATTTTTTCCACCTCTTCCTTAAGATGAGGAACCTCCCCGTCCAGCCACAGAAGCGCGGTACAGTAAGGGCGCCCCTCCCCGACAAGAACCGCCTCCGATACGCCGGGGATGTCCTTCAGCCCCTGCTCGATCTTGGGAATACTGATGTTCTTTCCGTAGGAAGTGACCAGAAAATCCTTCTTGCGGCCGTAAAGCGTGACGCGTCCGTCCCCGTCGACGGAGCCGAGATCCCCGGTCCGCAGCACCCCGTCGCGGATCGTGTCCGTGTCCAGGCCGTAATACCCGAGGGCCACCTGGGGGCCGGTCACGATCAGTTCCCCGTCCTCCTCCGCCGTGACGGTTGTCTCCGGAAGCGGCGTTCCGATGGAGGGGATGACATTATCTCCCAGCCTGTTAATGGTGATGAGCGGAGCCTCCGTCTGCCCGTAGGCGTTGTGCACCTCGATTCCCAGCTCCCGCAGATGAAGAAGCAGGGCCTCGCTCACCGGCGCGGATCCGACGATCAGCTGGCGGCACTGATCCACTCCCGCCTTTCGAAGCGCGATTCCGCGAAGCACGGCCGCGGCCGCCCGCTTCCCGACTCCCTCCTCCATGGACGCCCAGGCCCGGCCGAGCCGGTTATCCATGATCTGATCCCACAGCTTCTCGTAGAACCGCGGGACGGAGAAGAAAATGGTGGGACGCACCTTGGGCAGAGCATCTGTGAGCGCCTTGAAGTCGTTCAGGTAATAATATCCCACCTCAGTAAGCACATAATACGGCGCGTAGGAGGCCAGAATTCCTTCCACCACATGGCTGAGCGGCAGGAAGGACAGATAGCGGAGAGGCCGGCTGCGTTCCTCAAAGGACAGAAGGCCCGTCAGCACCTCCCCCATCCAGGCCAGCTGGGCAAAATTGAACATGACGCCCTTGGGATCGCCGGTCGTGCCGGACGTATAGCGGATCGTGGCCAGGTCCTCCGGATCCGGGTGCTGCCTCGGGGCGGACTCACACGCATTTGCCAGAAACTCCTGCCAGCGCATGATCCCGGAGGGCGCGGCCGCCTCTCCTTCGGAAAATGAGACAATCACGGCATCCGTGCGGATCTGCCCGATCTGTTCCATCATGCGCCGGTCCCCGACGAAAAACCAGCCGGCCCCGCTCTTTTCGAGCAGAAGGGACGTCTCCTCCGCCGGAGTCGTGTAATAAATCGGGACGCTCACTGCCCCCGCAAGCCCGATGGCCTGCTCCAGGGTCATGTAATCGACGGAATTGATCCCGGTGAGCGCGACGCGGTCTCCCCGCCGGATCCCTGCGGACCAGAGCGCCCTCCGGATCTGCTCGATCCGTCTGTTGGCCTCCTGCCCCGTGACGCGGCGGATGCCGTCAGTTCTCACGTCGAAATAGGTGATCGGATATCTGCGGCTCCCCCGCCGGACCACCGCCTGCTCAAACACGGTCTGTCCTGTCTGGCGCATAAAATTTTTCCGGCAGGCGAAAGCAAGGAGGCTGTCGATATAGTCCTCCCATTTTAAGGTGTAAGGCCCGCACAGCCCGTCCGTATTCGTGCGGTCGAATTCCCGGTCCTCATAAAAATACGGCAGAAGCGCGAGCAGATTAGACACGGAATTCTTACTGCGGGTTCCCCGCCTTCTGTTGTAGGTAAGCCCCGCCTCCTTAAGGGCCGGCAGGGGCACAAACAGGGGCTCCGGCAAAGTCACATTCAGGTTCTTCTCCGCAAATGCCGACACGCGCGCCGCCAGGGCTTCCGCGGTCGGTGCCGACTCCGCCGGGCAGGTGAGATGAAAGATCCTGCCCTCCGCCTCTTCGCTGAAACAGATCCTGATCACGGAGTCCGCGACATAATCGCCCGGCACCAGATTGAGGCGGGTGCCGGCGCTGACCGGCAGCACGCGGGTCTTCTTTAAGAGCATCTGCTTCAGCAGATAATAGACGGTATTGAAACTGCGGATCCACCCGGTTCCGGTCTCGCCGACAATCATTCCGGGCCGGCAGACGGACCAGGGCAGGCCGGACCGCCTCACAAGCGCCTCCGCCCCGGCCTTGCTCTTTTCGTAAAAGCTGAGGTAGGCCTTCGCGTCCGCGGAATCCTCGAAAATGAGGCCGCTTCTCCGCCCGGCGACATAGGCCGTGGAGAGATACACGAAGCGGCGCAGCTGTCTGACCCCTCTCGAGAAGACGAGCATGTTACGGGTGCCGAGAACATTCGTCGTCATCAGCTCCCGCTCGCTCTTTTGGAGACCGACCTCCGCCCCGGCGTGCAGGACGTGCGTCACCTCCTGCTGCAGAGCGGCCGCATTTTCCGCCTTCATTCCCAGGTTCTTTTTTGTGAATTCCCCGCATACGGGAATGACCGCCCCTCCGACGGCCGCATACAGGCCTCTGTCGTGATACCAGGCGCTGCGAAGGCGCTGCGCGGCCTCCTCTTCATCGGCCGCCCGGACCAGCACATAGGTCGTGATCTCCGGATCCCTGACCAGACGGGCCGCGAGCAGCGTGCCCAAAAATCCGGTTCCTCCCGTCAGAAGTACTACTTTTCTCATCTTCAGTTTTTCCTTTCGGGGAAATGCCGGAACCGTCCTTTGAACCTCCATGCCGGGACGGACAATGCTCCGGGGCTTAATTACATTGTTTGCTATATTATAGCACGCAATTTATATAGCCGCCACTGTTTTTGCATCCGCCGATCTGCGCATATTTGGCTCCGTCAGCTCAGTCTGGCTGCCCACTCATCCTCTTTGAAGCCGGTCAGGACATAACCGTCCCCGACCACAAGGGGGCGCTTCACCAGCATGCCGTCCGTTGCAAGAAGCGCGAGCTGCTCGTCCTCGCTCATGTCCGGAAGTTTTTTCGACAGGCCCATTTCACGATATTGGATACCGCTCGTATTGAAAAACCGCTTAAGCGGCAGACCGCTCATGGCATAATAGTCCCTCAGGGTCTGCTCATCGGGATGATCCGTCTTAATATCAAGTACTTCATGCTCAATCCCTTTTTCTTCCAGCCATTTCAGGGCTTTTTTGCAGGTGGTGCACCTGCTGTAGCAATATACTTTAATCATCGTCCTCTTTCCTATTGTTTAACTGCTGTACTATCATTTACAATTCCACTATAACAAAAAAACCGGCTATGTGATATAATCCCTCTGGCGCAGACAAGTGAAATACCAATAGTGAGTCAAAAAGAACCGTCCCCCGTGACTCATCGGAGTGTGCATATGATAAAACGACCGTCTTCCGGACAGCTGTATACGGCAATTCTTGTTCTGGTACTGCTGTCTGTCAGTCTGCTTCCGTCTGTCCTGCTTCGTGAAAATGCGTACGTGATCGTCCACGACCAGCTGGACGGAGAAGTGCCGGCCTACCTTTTGCAGAGCAGGCATCTCCGGGATGACTCGATTCCGGAATTGATGACCGGGACGGACAATAAGACCAGTCTGACGCCGGTCTCCTACGGGACACTGCTTCTTTATATTCTGTTCGAGCCGGAGACGGCCTTTGTCATCAACGAGTGCTTCGTGCGCTTCACGGCGTTTTGCGGGATGTTTCTTCTCCTGACCGCGTGGGATGTCGGGGGCTTTGCCGCCGCAGCCGCGGCATTTCTGTTCAGCCTGCTCAATTTTTATCCTGTTTACGGTCTGACGGTCATGGGACAGCCGCTCCTTCTCTGCGCGTATCTTCAGGCTCTGCGGCGGAAAGCGGGATGTCTGCCCTACTTCATCGCGGCTGTATTCGCCTCTTTCTCCTCCCTTGTTCTCGCGGGATATCTGGACATCGCCTTCCTGGCGTGCGCGGCGGCAGTGCTTTTCATACGGAGAAAGGACGGGGTAAAGGAAACCATATTGATGATGCTGGTCCTGCTCCTGGTCTACGGCATTTTAAATCGGGATCTGATCTGGCAGGTGATCGGCGGAGCTTCTTTTGTCACGCATCGAAGTGAATGGGTTTTGCAGGACAACGGCCCGATGCACAGCATCTTTTTAGACGTATTTCAAAACGGCCTCTATCACGCGGAATCTTCTCATCGCGCACTGATCCCCTGGATATTGGCCGCCGCCGGATGCGGGGCCGTATTCCGGAAGCAGTGGGACGGAAAGACAAAGCGGAGCATCATCCGAATCTGGCAGCTTCTGGCCGGAGCCGCCGGTGCCGCGCTCATCTACGCAGTGCTGAGATCAGAACCGTGCATCTCCATCAGACAGAGGCTCGGAGGCCTGTTTGTCTCGTTCAACTTCCAGCGCTTTGTCTGGCTGAATCCGCTGCTGTGGTGGGCTTCATTCGGCCTGGTTTTTCAGATTCTCATCAGTTTTGCGGACGGAAGCTGCGGGATCGGAGGAAAACACGGCAAAATCCAAAGGGCCGCAGCAGCCCTCGCCGCGGCCGCATTTTTAGTCTGCGCCGGCACCCCCGTCTGTCAGAACAGCCCGCTCCGGCAGAACCTGACCCAGCTGGCTGAAAGAAGTGCTAAACCCGGTGATTCTTACAAAGCCTTCTACAGTGAGGATCTGTTCCGCGAAATCCTGGACTATATAGGCAGGCCGCAGGAATCCTATAAGGTGGGAAGCGTCGGCCTCTACCCTTCTGTTCCTCTCTATAACGGTTTTTACTGTATTGACGGTTACTCCAACAATTATGATGTCGAATACAAGAGAGCCTTCCGCGACGTCATCCGCGGTGAACTGGATAAAGACGCCGCTCTTAAAACATATTATGACGAGTGGGGGAGCCGCTGTTATCTGTTTTCGGCGGAGCTCGGGAAACACTATTACTTTACAAAAACAGATGATGCGGCGATCAAACATCTGGATCTTGACTCGACGGCGCTTCGGAAGCTTAAGTGCTCCTACATCCTGTCGGGAGTTGAGATTCAGAACGCGGAAGAGAACGGATTGATTCTGGAAAAAACATTTGAAAATGACACCAGTCCCTACCGAATCAGGCTGTACAGAGTGAGTCTTGGGGACGGTTCTGAGCAGGCGGACTGAGTCAGC
>CAYLHR010000110.1:0-7243 GCA_964383335.1 uncultured Lachnospiraceae bacterium | reverse complement strand
AAGAACTCCGTCGCGGACGTCTTCTTCCACGGCTACGCGAACTTTGAAAAGGGCGTGGGCAAGGACTATCTGAAGCTCACAAGCTGCAACACGACAGGACTCATCCGCACGGTTGACGCCCTCGACCGCGCCTTCGGCATCGAGAAGGTGGCCATCACCATCATCCGCCGCGTGGCTGACCCGGGCGACTATCACAGAGGACTCACGAACGCCCTTCAGATGGACAAGGCTCCGTCCCACCAGGCCGTTGACCTCATGACCATCATGCCCCACATCAACGCGACCGGCATCCTGGTACACACCCCGGTGACCCACGGCCATATCATCACGGTTCTCGCGACCGCCAAGGACGGCAGAAAGCTTAAGAAGGAAGAGGTTCTTGAGGTCTTCCGCAAGCATCCCCGCATCCGCACCGTCACCATCGACGAGGGCTTCAAGGGCAACGCCAGCCTCTTCAAGTATGCGCGCGACCTCGGCAACCGCAGAGGCGACATGTACGAGATCGGCCTCTGGGAGGACAGCATCGTCGAGAGCGGCAACGACATCATGTACGCGATCAACATCCCGCAGGAGAGCGTGACGATCCCCGAGACGATCGACGCTATCCGCGCCGCGCTTTCCATGCAGACGACCCGCGAAGAAGGAACGGCCGCGACCAACAGAAATCTCAAGATCGGACGTTTTAAGTAAATCGAGCGAAACGACTGACAATGAAAGCCGTCCGGAACGTGTCCTCACGGTTCCGGGCGGTTTTTAAGACGTACAGCGAGGCGGCCAGCCTCATTGATCATACAGAACAGAGGATGAGGATATGCGATTTGGAATCAGAACCCTCGATGAAGTCGAGGTGAAGGGAAAGACAGTTCTGTGCCGGGTGGATATCAACCAGCCGGTGGACCGGGAGAAGGGAACGCTGAAGAGTACGAACCGGATCCGGGCCTGTGTGCCGACCATCCGCGAGCTCTCCGACAAGGGCGCGAAGGTCGTTCTTATGGCGCATCAGGGCAGCGACATTGAGTACAAGAACTATTACACAACGAAGCCCCACGCGGCGGTGCTGGCTGAGCTTCTCGGCCGCGAGGTGAAGTGGATCGACGACGTCTGCGGCCCTGCGGCCCGCCAGATGATTAAGGAGCTGAAGGACGGAGAAATTCTCCTTCTCGACAATGTGCGCTTCGTCGCGGAGGAGCAGACGCTCTTTGAGAATAAGCTGCGTCTCACCCACGAGCAGCAGGCCAAAACCCTCATGGTGGAGAAGCTGGCGCCCCTCGCGGATCTCTATATCTGCGACGCCTTTGCCGCGGCCCTCGGGATCAGCCCTCTCTCTGCGGCTTTGAGCAGGTGCTTCCGTCGGCCATGGGACGCCTTTTTGAGGCGGAGTACTGCGCGATCTCGGGCGTCATGGAGGAGCCGGAGCGCCCCTGCGTCTTCGTGCTCGGCGGCGCGAAGATCGCGGACGCATTTCTTATGATGAACACGGTTCTCTCCCGCGGCATCGCGGACGAGATCCTGACTGGCGGCCTTGTGGCGAACATTTTCCTGATCTCCCAGGGAAAGAAGATCGGACAGGGGAGCTATGACTTTATCGTCAAATCGAATTACGCGGACTTCATCGAGAAGGCGAAGGAGCTGTACGCGGAGTACGGAGACAAGATCACGCTGCCGACGGATCTCGCCTGGGTGACGGACGGGAAGCGCTGCGAGGCGAAGGTCGGAGAGATCCCGGAGGAGATCGGTGCGATCGATATCGGCGCGGAGACGGCCGCGGCCTACAGAGCCTCGATCCTCGGCGCGAAGACGGTGTTCGTGAACGGCCCCATGGGCGTCTTTGAACAGGAACCGAGCGAGTACGGCACGAAGGAAGTGTGGCGCGCCCTCGCGGACACGGAGGGCTACACGGTCCTCGGCGGCGGCGACAGCATCACGGCGACGGAGAAATACAAACTCGGCGATCAGATGGGCTACATCTGCACGGGCGGCGGCGCGCTCATCCGCTTCTTAAGCGGCGAGGAGCTGCCTGTCGTGAAGGCGCTGCGCCACGGATCGACGCTTTGATCGGAGGAGCGGACATGCAGCTGACATTTGGAATCGGAAAGGGCACCCAGAGCGTGGAGGTGCCGGACAAAAATCTTGTCGGAATTCTTCACGCCAATGAGGTGGAGACGGAGTTCCGGGGAGAGGACGAGGTGAAGCGCGCCCTGGCGTCGCCCATCGCGTCTCAAAGGCTCCGGGACATCGTGAAGGCGGGGGAGAAGATCGCGGTCGTGACGAGCGACATCACTCGCCCCATGCCGACATGGAAGGTGATGCCCGCCCTGCTCGACGAGCTGTACGCGGGCGGCGTGAAGCCGGAGGATATCACCCTCGTGTTCGCGCTCGGCTCACACCGGAAGCAGACGGAGGAGGAGAAGCGCCATCTGGCGGGTGACCGCGCCTACGAGGAGATCCGCTGCATTGACGGCGACGCCTCCGACTGTGTGCACATGGGCGTCACCTCCAGGGGGACGCCGGTCGACGTGGTCCGGACCGTGGCGGAGGCTGACCGCAGGATCTGTCTCGGAAATATCGAATATCACTATTTCGCCGGATATTCGGGAGGATATAAGGCGATTATGCCGGGCGTCTCGACGCGCGACGCGATTCAGAACAACCACAGCATGATGGTGCGCGACGACGCGCGGGCCGGGGCGATCGAGGACAACCCGCTCCGCATGGATATCGAGGAGGCGGGCCGGATCTGCGGTGTCGACTTCATCGTAAATGTGGTGCTCGATGAGCACAAGGAGATTATCTGCGCGGTCGCGGGTGATCCCGTGAAGGCGCATCGCGAGGGCTGCGCATTTCTCGACCGGATTTACCTGAAGGAAATTCCTGCGGCGGCGGACATCGTGCTCGTGAGCCAGGGCGGAGCTCCCAAGGACCTGAATCTCTATCAGACCCAGAAGGCGCTGGACAACGCGCGCCACGCGGTAAAGCAGGGCGGCGTGATCGTCCTCATCGGCTCCTGCAAGGAGGGGCTCGGAGAGCGGGTATTTGAGGAGTGGATGACGACCTCCCCGACGGCGGAGTCCATGATCGAGCGCATCCGCAGGGACTTCCAGCTGGGCGGCCACAAGGCGGCCGCGATCGCGATGACGCTTCAGAAGGCCGACATTTACCTGGTGTCGGATCTGGAGGACGATTTTGTGCGGTCCATTTTCCTGACCCCGCAGCCGGATGTCCAGACGGCGTTCGACCGGGCCATGGAGAAAATGGGACCCGGCGCGACCGTGCTCGCGATGCCCTACGGGGGCTCAACGCTTCCCAGAATCACCGGTTGAGAAGAGAGGTCTTCTTAAAAATCGAAGCGGCGTACCCGCGCCCGCTTTGCTGAACCCGGAAACCTGCTACAGTACATAATAAGGAGGAGCATCAGATGGATTATGCAAAGGAATCCCTTCGTCTTCACGGCGAGTGGAAGGGAAAGATCGAAGTTGTCGCGACGGTGCCGGTCAAGACTAAGGATGACCTGTCACTTGCCTATACGCCCGGAGTCGCGCAGCCCTGCCTCGAGATTCAGAAGGACGTGAACAAGAGCTATGACTACACGAGACGCCACAACCTCTGCGCCGTCATTACGGACGGAACAGCGGTGCTCGGCCTCGGCGACATCGGCCCCGAGGCCGGCATGCCGGTCATGGAGGGCAAATGCGTCCTGTTCAAGGCCTTCGGCGATGTGGATGCATTTCCGCTTTGCATCAAGACAAAGGATGTCGACGAGTTCGTAAATACCGTCTACCTGCTTTCCGGCTCTTTCGGCGGAATCAACCTCGAGGATATCGCGGCGCCCCGCTGCTTTGAGATCGAGAGAAAGCTGAAGGAGAAGTGCGACATCCCGATCTTCCACGATGATCAGCACGGAACGGCGGTCATCACGCTCGCCGGCCTCATCAACGCTCTTAAGGTCGTCGGAAAGAAGATGGAGGAGATCAAGATCGTTGTGAACGGAGCCGGCTCCGCCGCGATCGCGATCACAAAGCTTCTCTTCGCCGCGGGCGCGAGGAACATCACGCTCTGCGACCGGACCGGCGCCATCTACAAGGGACGCGAGAAGGGTATGAACTGGATCAAGGAGGAGATGGCCGAGATCACGAATCCGGACAGAATCCCCGGGACGCTCGCTGACGTGATCAAGGGCGCGGACGTCTTTGTCGGCGTCTCCGCTCCGGGCTCCATGACCCAGGATATGGTCCGCTCGATGAACAGCGATCCGATCATCTTCGCCTGCGCGAATCCGACGCCGGAGATCTTCCCGGACGAGGCCAAGGAGGCGGGCGCCCGCATCGTATCGACCGGGCGCAGCGATTTCCCGAACCAGATCAACAACGTTCTGGCCTTCCCGGGCATCTTCCGCGGCACATTTGACGTGAGAGCCAGCGACATCAACGAGGAGATGAAGATGGCGGCGTCCATGGCGCTCGCGAACCTGATCTCCGATGAGGAGCTGAACGAGGAATACATCATTCCGGCGCCCTTTGATCCGCGCGTCGGCCCGGCCGTTGCCAAGGCGGTCGCCGAGGCGGCCATTAAGAGCGGCGTCGCGAGAATCTGAAACCCGGCGGGCAGACCTGTGTATCTGTGAGCGGCAGATACATGTTGAGCAGGTGCTTGTATCTGCCTGAGAAGCGGAAAAGCATGTATCCGAAAACCGATATTGATAAAACGGGCCGCGTGAGAAGAACTCTCACGCGGCTCATTTTTGTGATCGATTACGGTTTTGCAGATAAGCAAAGTCACGGCATTATGCTATAATAAATCATATCTGTGAGATGCCGGCGGCGCTTTGGTCCGCCTGCCGCGGAGATACTTCTGCTTCAGTGAAGAGAGAGGAGAAAACATGGCGATTTGTTCATACTGCGGATATGAAATGATGGGAGCGGCGGATAAGTGTCCGAACTGCGGCGCTCCCTGGGAGCCCGAGCAGGTTCAGAATGCCTTTGAGACCGGCGCGCAGCAGGGAGGATCCGGAAACAGTCTGAGCGGGGGAGGAAATCAGAACCCTGCCGCTCATCCGGCTGTGCCGTCCGTCCCTCATTATCCGACAGGCGGCCTTATGGCGTGGGCTGTCATCACCCTGCTCCTCAGCACCATTCCGGGAATACTGGCCATCATCAACGTGGCCAATATCAATAAGGCGCTGACGGAGGAGGATCAGCAGAAAAAGATCAGGATGGCTAAAATCTGGTGCGGCATCGGCACGGCCATCGGGATCCTGTTTATCATCGCAAGAATGTCGGCGGGCTGACAGGCCGGATGTCTCAGGGTTTTTGGCCGGAGCGCGCGGGGTACAGGCCGGAGCGCACGGGCTTATTCAAGGACAGTTTTCGGTTTCAGAGAAGAGGGAAAGAAATGGACAGAACACAGAATACCTGCAGAGAATTCGTGGAAGTGCTCGCCTCGTCGGAGCCGGCACCCGGAGGAGGCGGTGCGGCCGCACTTGTCGGAGCAGTCGGCACGGCACTTGGAAACATGGTCGGAAGTCTCACCGTCGGCAAGAAAAAGTATGCCGCTGTAGAAGAGGAAATCATCGCCCTCAAGGCGAAATGCGATGCTCTGCAGAAGGAACTTCTCGACCAGGTCGCGGCGGACGCCGCGGGCTTTGAGCCCCTCGCCCGGGCATACGGAATTCCGAAGGACGACCCGGCACGCGGTGAGATTCTGGAGCAGGCGACGCTTGCGGCCTGCGAGGCGCCTGTCCGCATCATGGAGCTGTGCTGCGAGGCCATTGAGGCGGTTAAAATATTCGCGGACAAGGGCAGCCGGCTCGCCGTATCAGACGCAGGGTGCGGCGCCGTCATGCTGAAGGCGGCGCTGGAAGCGGCCTCGCTCAATGTCTTTATTAACACAAAGACCCTGAAGAACAGAGACGCCGCGCGGAGACTCAACACAAAGTGCAGGGACATGATTGAGCACTACGGCGCCATGGCGGATGAGATCTACGAATCCGTGAGGGACAGCTTCTTTCAGTAGGCGCGTTTGGGCGGGCATCCGTGTTCAGGCGGGCAACCGTGTTCAGGCGGGCAACCGTGTTCAAGCGGGCATCCATGTTCGGGCGGGCATCCGTGTTCAGGAAGGCATCGCGGAATGTCCCGGTGTCCATGCGGACGATATTCGTGCATGCATAGGAGGATTGACAGATCCGCTGACACATAAACAAGCAGTCCTCAGGCCGGACAGAATGATCTGAGAGGTGAGATGAGATGGCAAAGCTTTTACTGGGAAAAGAAGTGACAGAAGCTCTGAATGAGCGGATCCGGGCGAGGGCAGAGGCACTGCGTGCAAAGGGAATCGTGCCGAAGCTTGCGATCATCCGCTGCGGGGAGGATCCGTCGGATCTCTCCTACGAGAGAGGTGCCGTGAAGCGGGGAGAGGCCGTCGGAGTGGAGACGGAAAGGCTTGTCCTGCCCGCAGACGCGGACAAAGAAGCGGTGATGAGCCTGATCCGCGATCTGAACGGAGACGATTCCGTTCAGGGGGTGCTCCTTTTCCGCCCCCTTCCGAAGCACCTCAGGGAATACGAAAGCGAGATCTGCAACACGCTGCGCCCTGAGAAAGACGTGGACTGCATGACCCACATGAGCCAGGCCGGCGTCTACGAGAATCTGCCGCTCGGCTTTCCGCCCTGTACGCCGCAGGCGGTCATGGAGATCCTGGATCACTACGGGATTGATGTGAAGGGCAAGAAGGCCGCCGTCATAGGGCGCTCGCTCGTGATCGGCAAGCCCGCGGCCATGATGCTGATGGCGCGGCACGCGACAGTGGCCGTCTGCCA
Organism: uncultured Lachnospiraceae bacterium; assembly: GCA_964383335.1. GTDB lineage: Bacteria > Bacillota > Clostridia > Lachnospirales > Lachnospiraceae > Chordicoccus. The sequence goes on along the minus strand of CAYLHR010000110.1, from coordinate 432 downwards.
CACGAGAACACCGGATGTGCCCGCCATTACGAAAGAGGCGGATATCATTGTGACTTCCGCCGGCGTGCTGGGAAGCCTGACAGGTGAATTTGTCCGGCCCGGACAGACGGTGATCGACGTCTCGATCAACTGGGATCCCGCGCTCAAAGAGGGAAAGGGCGGAATTGCGGGCGACGCGGTCTTCGATGAGGTGGAGAAGATCGCGGGCGCGGTTACGCCCGTGCCGGGCGGCGTCGGCGCCGTGACGACATCGGTACTGATGGAGCATGTGGTGACGGCTGCTGAGAGGGCGGCGGGGGGCTGATTCGCAAGTATGCTTTGTGAATCATCGTCCCGTCAAAATACCAACTATTCATCAGCAGTCTTGATTCAAATAATATGGTTTGCGAATCAGCCCGATTTTTCCTTTGGGCAGAAGTTTCCGCGTTGGGG
>CAYLHR010000109.1:0-7312 GCA_964383335.1 uncultured Lachnospiraceae bacterium | reverse complement strand
TTTCCAATGCTTAACATCCATTTGTCGTAAAGGGCGGACGCAACATGCGCTTCTCAGCTCTCGTCGTTGTCGGTGACGGCAACGGTCATGTCGGTGCGGGACTCGGCAAGGCGGCGGAGATTCCCGAGGCGATCCGCAAGGGCAAGGAAGACGCGATGAAGCATATGATCACAGTCGCGAGGACCGATTTCAACAGCATCACTCATGACAACATCGGCAAGTACTGCGGCGCCCAGGTGCTCCTTAAGAGAGCTCCCGAGGGAACCGGCGTTATCGCCGGCGGATGCGCGCGTGCGGTTGTCGAGCTCGCAGGCATCAAGAATATCCGTACGAAGTCCCTGGGATCCAACAACAAGCAGAACGTTGTTTTCGCAACGCTGAAGGCGCTTGAAGAGATCAAAACTCCTGAGGAAGTCGCACGCCTTCGCGGCAAGTCCGTCGAAGAGATCCTGGCATAAGGAGGAGAGGGCATGTCTGACAAGAAATTAAAGGTGACACTTGTGAAATCAACCATCGGCGTGGTCCCGAAGAACAGGAAGGTCGTGGAATCCATGGGCTTTAAGAAGCTGAACTCCAGCGTGATTCTTCCGGACAATGCGGCAACCCGCGGACAACTCGCCAAGATCGGCTATTTTGTACGCGTGGAAGAAGTGGAAGAGGCATAAAGTCGAGGAGGTACGATATGGATTTATCTAATTTATCGCCGGCGGCGGGATCGAAGCAGAACGATAACTTCCGCAGAGGCCGCGGACACGGCTCCGGAAACGGCAAGACCGCGGGCAAGGGACATAAGGGACAGAAGGCCAGATCCGGCGCTCCGAGACCGGGATTCGAAGGCGGTCAGATGCCTCTTTACAGACGTCTTCCCAAGCGCGGCTTTACGGACAGAAATTCCAAGGTCATTGCCTATGTGAATGTAGAGAGCCTGAACCGCTTCGAGGACGGCACGGAGGTTACACCGGAGCTTCTTCTTGAGAGCGGCGCGGTGTCCAAGATTGTCGACGGAATCAAGGTCCTCGGAAAGGGCGAGCTGACAAAGAAGCTGACGGTCAAGGTAAACGCGGTCAGCGAGAGCGCTAAGAGCAAGATTGAAGCTGCGGGCGGTACAGTCGAGGTGATCTGATGTTTAAGAAGATGATTGATGCGATGAAGGTAAAGGACATAAGGCACAGGCTGTTTTATGTTCTGCTCTGCCTCATCGTTATCCGCATCGGGTCTCAGATCCCGGTGCCGGGCGTCAACAGCAGCTTCTTTAAGGAATGGTTCGAGAGTCAGTCCGGTGACGCGTTCAATTTCTTTGACGCGTTTACCGGAGGATCCTTCTCGAGTATGTCGATTCTGGCCCTTTCCATCACTCCCTACATCACGGCTTCCATTATTGTCGAGCTTCTCACCATCGCCATTCCGGCGCTTGAGGAGATGCAGAGGGACGGCGAGGATGGCAGAAAGAAAATGATTGCCATCACACGTTATCTGACCGTGGGACTTTCCCTTTTCGAATCGATCGCCATGGCGGTCGGCTTCGGCAATCAGGGACTGATCCCGGATCTGAATTTTGTAAAAGGCTTTACGGTCGTTGTGTGTCTCACCGCCGGATCCTGCTATCTGATGTGGGTCGGTGAACAGATTACGGAAAAGGGAATCGGAAACGGCATTTCCATGGTGCTGCTGATCAACATTCTGTCGAGACTTCCTCAGGATCTGACGAGTCTCTACGAGCAGTTTGTGAAAGGCAAAACCATCGCGAGGGGCGGACTTGCTCTGCTCATCGTCGCGGCAATTATTATCCTGATGGTGGTCCTTGTCTGTATCCTGGACGGCGCGCAGCGCCACATCCCGGTGCAGTATTCAAGAAAGACAGCCGGAAGGCGCATGATCGGCGGACAGTCCACGCACATTCCGCTGAAGGTCAACACCGCGGGCGTGATCCCGATTATTTTCGCGTCATCCATCATGTCCTTCCCCGGCATTATTGCCACCTTCATGGGAAAGAACGGTCAGACGGGCTGGTTCGGCACGGTGCTCGGCATCTTAAGCGAGAGCAACTGGTTCGACAGATCCCGCCCGGTCTACAGCATCGGAGTTGTGATTTATATCGCGCTCGTGATCTTCTTCGCGTACTTCTATACGTCGATCACCTTCAATCCTCTTGAGGTGGCCGACAACATGAAGAAGCAGGGCGGCTTCATCCCGGGAATCAGACCCGGAAAGCCCACCTCTGATTATCTGACAAAGATTCTGAACAATATTATCTTCATCGGAGCCTGCGGGCTTACCTTTATCGGTATTATCCCGTTTGTCTTCAATGGCCTCTTCGGTGCCAGCGTGTCCTTCGGAGGAACATCGCTCATCATTATTGTCGGGGTCATTCTGGAGACGGTCAAGCAGATCGAGGCGAAGATGGTGGTGAGGAACTACAGAGGTTTCCTCAGCGAATAATGATTTGATGCAGGGGAAAGCCCGGGTGTTTTCACACGGACGTTCCCTTGTTATAATGTGTTCAGCTGTACATTTCTGACAGGCAGGAAAGGAGAAGAATATGAGACTGATTATGCTTGGAGCACCGGGAGCGGGCAAGGGAACGCAGGCGGCCAGGATCGCGGAGGAGCTCAGAGTTCCGCATATTTCGACCGGCGACATTTTCAGAGCCAACATCAAGAACGGAACGGAACTCGGTCTTAAGGCCAAGGGCTACATGGACGCGGGCAAGCTGGTTCCGGACGAGCTGGTGTGCGATCTCGTCGCGGACAGGATCGCGAAGGAGGACTGCGCCGGCGGTTTTATCCTTGACGGCTTCCCGAGAACCATTCCGCAGGCGGAGGCGCTCGACGCGGCCGTGGAGAAGCTGGGAACCGCCATCGATTACGCGGTGGACATCGAGGTTCCGGACGAGGCGATCATTTCCAGAATGGGCGGAAGACGGGCCTGCACCAGCTGCGGAGCCACATATCATATCAAGTTCAATCCTCCGAAGACGGCGGACGTCTGCGATGTGTGCGGCAACGCGCTTGTACTGCGCGACGACGACAAGCCCGAGACCGTGAAGACCAGACTTGACGTCTATCATGAGCAGACACAGCCGCTCATTGATTATTATAAGGCTAAAGGCGTGCTCGCCGAGGTCGACGGAACGCTTTCCATGGATGATGTCTTCGCGGCCATCCTTCAGAAGATCGGAAGGTAATGCATCCATGCCTGTAACAATCAAAAATGAGCGCGAGATCGCGCTTATGCGTGAAGCCGGGCACAAGCTGGAACAGGTCCATCTAGCGATGCGGGACCTGATCCGGCCCGGCATATCCACGAAGGAAATTGACGACTTCGGCGAGCGGATGATCCGCGAGCTGGGAGGGGTTCCGAATTTCAAGAATTATAACGGTTTTCCTTCGGCGATCTGCATATCTGTCAATGACGAGGTGGTGCACGGGATTCCTTCGCCGGACAGAATCCTCCGGGAGGGAGATATCGTTTCGCTGGACGCGGGCCTCATCTGGAAGGGCTATCACTCAGACGCGGCGAGAACCTGGGGCGTCGGCAGGATATCCGGCGAAGCGGCGAGACTTATCGATATCACGGAGAAGAGCTTTTTCGAGGGGATACGGTTTGCCCGCGCGGGGCATCATCTTCACGAGATCTCCGCGGCCATATATGAGTTCGCCGTTCAGAACGGAACGGGCGTCGTGGAGGAGCTGAGCGGTCACGGAATCGGGACGCACCTTCACGAGGCGCCGCAGATTCCCAACTTTCCTCAGAAGGGGAGGGGAATTCTGCTGGTTCCGGGCATGACGCTCGCGATTGAGCCCATGCTGAACGCGGGGACGAAACAGGTTCGGTTTGAGGACGACGGCTGGACGGTCCGGACCAGGGACGGCAGTCTGTCAGCCCACTACGAGAACACGATCGTGATCACGGATGGTGAACCCGAGCTTCTGACGTGTACGGAAGACCGGTTATAAATAATGAAAGGAGGAAGGAACCGATGTCGAAAGCCGATGCGATCGAGGTCGAGGGAAGAGTGCTTGAGAAGCTTCCGAACGCCATGTTCAAGGTTGAGCTCGAGAACAAGCACGTTGTTCTCGCCCACATCAGCGGGAAGCTCAGAATGAATTTTATCCGCATTCTGCCGGGAGACAAGGTGACCATTGAGCTGTCTCCCTACGATCTCGACAAGGGCCGCATTATCTGGAGAGACAAATAATGCCCTTTCGGGATGAATGAGCGCTGAAAGTGCTGAAATGCAGGCAAAAGATCACATATTTACATAAATCAGCAGTTGCTTTTCGCAAAAGGCCATGATATAATTGATTCCGCTTTTTGTGAAAAGCATTTTATTATGATGCGCTTAAAAGAAAGGAGGAAAGCTATGAAGGTAAGATCTTCGGTGAAGCCGATGTGCGAAAAGTGCAAGGTGATCAGAAGAAAAGGATCGATCCGTATCATCTGTGAGAATCCGAAGCACAAGCAGAGACAGGGTTGACGTTTGCCCCTGAAAACGAACATTGATTAAGCATACTGCGATCTGCTCCGCGGCAATAAGCAGATCGAGACTATAGATCAGCTGTTTTGGATCATCTGCTCCACTTGGCCGGTGTATAGTGCTTAATTCCGGTGCGTCATTTCGCCGGAAAGGTCATGCGATAAGAGATGAACCTGAAGCGGCGGCTTTCAGGACTGCATGGCTGGGCTCCGTAACCCTTGACGGAACCCCAATTAGGAAACCCGGGGTCCGGGCTTTAACGGACACGGGGTATCACTGTATTTTAAGTAGGATTTTAGAATCAGGAGGAAACACAATGGCTCGTATAGCTGGAGTGGATTTACCAAGAGACAAGCGAGTTGAAATCGGACTTACCTATATCTACGGCATCGGAAGAAGCACTTCCGTCAAGATTCTGAACGAAGCCGGCGTAAGTCTCGACACGCGCGTTCGTGATCTGACAGACGAAGAAGTCAACAGGATCAGAGACGTTATGGACAAGACCTGCCTCGTGGAAGGTGATCTTCGCAGACAGGTGGCGATGGATATCAAGCGTCTGCAGGAAATCGGATGCTACAGAGGAATCCGTCACAGGAAAGGACTTCCCGTTCGCGGTCAGAATACTAAGAACAACGCCAGAACGCGCAAGGGTCCGAGACGCACAGTGGCTAATAAGAAGAAGTGATAGGAAAGAAAGGAAAGTAGGTTAGTTTTTATGGCAGCTAAGACCGGAAAAAAGACGACGTCCAAGAGACGCGTCAGAAAAAACGTTGAACATGGACAGGCTCACATTCAGGCTTCTTTCAATAATACGATCGTAACGCTTACGGATGCGCAGGGCAACGCTCTTTCATGGGCCTCTGCGGGCGGCCTGGGATTCCGCGGTTCAAGGAAATCTACTCCTTACGCAGCACAGATGGCAGCTGAGACGGCGACAAAGGCAGCTCTGGTTCACGGCCTCAAGACCGTCGAGGTCTTTGTCAAGGGACCGGGATCCGGAAGAGAGGCTGCGATCCGCGCGCTCTCCGCGGCGGGACTTCAGGTTCTCAGCATCAAGGACTGCACGCCGGTGCCTCACAACGGATGCCGTCCGCCCAAGCGCAGACGCGTGTGATTGCTGCTGCGTTTATCAATCACTTTAGATCGTACGTTTATTGACAGGCAAGTGAATTAGGAGGTCCATAAAGGATATGGCAGTAAACAGAGTTCCTGTTCTTAAAAGATGCAGATCTCTCGGCCTTGAGCCGACGGTTCTGGGATATGATAAATCTTCTAGAAGACAGCTGAAGAGATCCGGACGCAAGGTGTCCGAGTACGGCCTGCAGCTCCGTGAGAAGCAGAAGGCCAAGTTCATCTACGGCGTTCTTGAGAAGCCCTTCAGAAATTACTACAAGAAGGCGGACCGCATGGCCGGCATGACAGGCGACAACCTGATGAGAATGCTCGAGATGCGCCTTGACAACGTGATCTTCCGCCTCGGATTCGCGAGAACACGCCGCGAGGCGCGCCAGATCGTCGACCACAAGAACGTGATGGTGAACGGAAAGTGCGTCAACATTCCGTCCTATCAGGTGAAGGCGGGAGATGAGATCGAGATCAGGGAGAACAAGAAGTCATCCGCGAGATACAAGGCGGAGAACGGCATTCTTGCCATGACGGCGGGAAGAGCTGTCCCCGAGTGGCTCGAGGCGGATACGGAGAATCTGAAAGGTGTCGTCAAGGAAGCGCCGGCCAGATCGGCGATTGACGTTCCGGTCAACGAGATGCTCATCGTCGAGTTGTACAGCAAGTAATTACCGGATTGCCTTAAGGAGGGAATGCAGTGTTCGATTTTAACAAGCCGAAAATCACGATAGAAGAACTGTCCTCGGACAAGAGATTCGGAAGATTCGTTGTCGAGCCCCTCGAGAGAGGCTATGGAACGACACTCGGCAACTCTCTCAGGAGGATTATGCTCTCTTCCCTTCCGGGAGCCGCAGTCAGTCAGGTTAAGATCGACGGTGTTCTTCACGAGTTCAGCCCGATTCCGGGCGTCAAGGAGGATGTCTCCGAGATTATCATGAACCTGAAGAGCCTGGCGATCAGAAACAACTCGGATACGGATGAGCCGAAGACGGCGTACATCGAATATGAAGGCGAGGGCGTCGTCAGAGCATCTGATATTCAGGTGGATTCCGACATCGAGATCATGAATCCGGATCAGGTCATCGCGACGCTCGACGGCGGAGCGGACTGCAAGCTGAACATGGAGATCACGATCACCAAGGGACGCGGATATATCAGCGCCGACAAGGGCAAAGCTGAGGATCAGCCGATCGGAGTGATCGCTGTGGATTCCATCTATACGCCGGTAGACCGCGTCAACATGAACGTCGAGAACACGCGTGTGGGTCAGCAGACCGACTTCGACAAGCTGACTCTTGACGTCTGGACCCGGGGGACACTCAATCCGGAGGAGGCAGTCAGCCTCGCAGCCAAGGTACTGAGTGAACATCTCAGGCTTTTCGTGGATCTGACAGAGACCGCCAGAAGCGCGGAGGTGATGATAGAGAAGGAGGACGAGGGCAAGGAGAAGGCGCTCGAGATGAACATCGACGAGCTCGAGCTCTCGGTCCGGTCCTACAATTGTCTGAAGAGAGCGGGCATCAATACCGTCGAGGAGCTCTGCAACAAGACCTCGGAGGATATGATGAAGGTCCGCAATCTCGGACGGAAGTCTCTCGAGGAGGTGCTCGCCAAGCTGAAGGATCTCGGCCTTGGCCTCCGCCCCAGCGAGGAAGCACACTTAAGGTTCCAAACACCATAACTCCCGGAACATACGTCGTTTCAATAAAC
>CAYLHR010000108.1:0-7477 GCA_964383335.1 uncultured Lachnospiraceae bacterium | reverse complement strand
ATCGGCGTCGGCAGACTCATGAAGATGGCCATCGAAGACGGCAAGGCAACCCGCCCGGAGATGCACTGCGGCATCTGCGGAGAGCACGGCGGCGATCCGTCCTCCATCGATTTCTGCCACAGAATCGGCCTTGACTACGTGTCCTGCAGTCCCTTCCGCGTACCGATCGCGCGTCTGGCTGCGGCTCAGGCGGCTCTCGCCAACAAGTAAAATACGCCGGACAGGTTTTGATCCGACGACGCGAAAGAGAGGCATTCCCCGCGCGGGAGTGCCTCTTTTTTGCGTTTTTCTGGCATTTTATTCCTCCTGTGTTATAATACCTTGCTGTGAATGAATTTAAAGGTAAATCGGAGGATGCGGTCTGATGCGTACAGACAGTGATGAAATCAGAAACAGAATCAGGATGCTGAGGATGGATATGGAGAGGAACGGAATCACGGTTCTTCTGATGAAATCCACGGATCCCCACGCGTCCGAGTATATCGGTGAACACGACAAGGTGACGGAATTCTTCTCCGGGTGCACGAGCGACAACGTGGTCCTGGCCGTGACGGCCGATGAGGCGCGTCTCTGGACGGACGGGAGATACTTCATTTCGGCGGCCCGCGAGCTCTCGGGGACAGACATTCAGCTCATGAAATCCGGCCGGGCCGGCGTCCCCAAAGTCACGGAATATCTGAAGGAGCGCCTCTCGCAGGGAGACGTGCTGGGCTTTGACGGCAGATGCATCGACGCGGCCTCCGGACTTGAGTACAGGCGGACCGCCGCGTCCGCAGGCGCCTCCGTGGAGGGGATGTACGCCCCGGCGGAGGAGATCTGGGTCGGACGGCCGCAGATGTCCTGCAGCCCGGTCTGGTTTCTGCCGGACGGGCTGTCCGGGCGGAGCTTCGGGGAGAAGCTGTCCGACGTCCGGGAGAAGATGAAGGCCTCGGGGGCGTCCTATTATATGATGTCCTCGCTTGATGATATCATGTGGCTTTTCAATATGAGGGGAAGCGACGTCGCCTGCTGCCCTGTCGCCTACGCCTACTGCCTGGTCGGGACCGGGACTTGCGATCTGTTTATCCAGGACGGCGCCGTGACGGAGGAGCTTGCGGCCTTTGACCGCGCGAACCGCGTAAAGGTACACAGCTACGGGTCCCTGTTCGCATACCTCGGTTCCTATCACTTCGAGGGAAATGTGCTGGTAAATGTCAGAGAATCGAGCGACGCCCTGTACTCGGTTCTGAAAAGCCGGGCCGCCCTCACGGAAGCCCCGGGTCCCGCCGGTCTCCTTAAGGCCGTAAAGAACGGGACGGAGATCGCGCGCCTTAAGGAATGCTATCTCGCGGACAGCGCGGCCGTATGCCGCTTTATCTTCAGCATGAAGAACCGGATCGGGAGGGAGACGGTGACGGAATACACGGCGGCTGAGGCCATGGACGCCGAAAGACGCGCGCTGCCGGGCTTCCTGGATCTGTCCTTCCCGACCATATCCGCCTATAACGCGAACGCCGCCATGGCGCATTACGCGGTGAACCGGGAGACCGCGGAGGAGGTGAAGCCCGAGGGCTTCCTTCTCGTCGACTCCGGCGGACAGTACATGGGCGGAACGACGGATGTGACGAGAACCATAGCTGCGGGATCCCTGACAGAGGAGATGAAGCGGGACTTCACCCTGGTCGCCTGCGCGAATCTCAGGCTGCTGGACGCCCGCTTCCGCGAGGGGACCACGGGCTCCCAGCTGGACATGATTCCCCGTGAGGTGCTTTACCGGCACGGGATCGACTACGATCACGGAACGGGGCACGGGATCGGCTACATTTTAAATGTGCACGAGGGACCGCAGAGAATCGGGCGCAGCACAGGGTCCGACCCGGCCATGGAGGCGGGCATGATCACGTCCGACGAGCCCGGCATCTACCGGGAGGGAGAATACGGCATCAGGACGGAGAGCATCATGCTCTGCGTGGAGGACCGGGAGACGGAATTCGGCCGCTTCCTTAAGTTCGAGCCGCTGACCTTCGTGCCCATCGACCTTTCGGCGATCGACACAAAATACCTGGAGGCATATGATATCCGTCTCCTTAATGCAGACCACAGGCAGGTCCGCGAGAAAATAGGACCGCTTCTTACCGGGGACGCGAGAGACTGGCTGCTTGAGGCGGCGGGGGAGGTCCGCGCGTGATGAAGGAGAGGAGCGGGAGAGCGGGAAGGGCGGCCGCCTGCCTGTTTCAGGCTGCGCTGCTCCTGCTTCTCATCTGCAGGGGAACACTGTATTTCGGGGAGTCGGCCTGGAAGCATTACAAGGCCGCGCCTCTCCTTGACGAAATGAGAGGCAGTGTCTTTGTCTTTCTCCTTCTCCTTACGCTGATTGCGGGTGCCGCCCGGGTGTTTTTAGCGGGAAGAGGGAAAAAAGAGCGCTACAGGGCCTTCGGCTCGCGGCGCGCGGCCGCCTTCTGGTGGTTCATTGCGCTCTGCTTCTCAGCCGTCAGCTTCTACGAGATCGAGTGGATCAATAATTTCTACCTCACCTCCATGGATTTCCGGTATCAGCTGCTGGGCATTCTGATCACCTTTGTGCTCTACGCGGTGCTGATTCTTCTTTCCGGGTCGATGCGGACCGGCCTTGCCGCCGGCTCGGTTCTCTTTCTCGTGTGGGGAATGGGCAATTATTTTGTCCAGCAGTTCCGGGGCGTGCCGTTTCAGTGGATCGATCTCGGATCCCTGCGGACTGCGGCCTCCGTCTCCGGAAATTACCGGATTGAGCTCACATGGCCCATGGTGAGCTGTATGGTTCTCACCGGGAATCTCCTCGCCCTGCTTTTTTCATCCGGGGTCCGGGGGCTGGCCGTCTCTTTTAAGGGGAAGCTGCTTACCAGGGCGGGCGGGGCGCTCGTTCTGCTGCTTTTTTACCTGATCATTTTCAAAACGGATTTTCTGGCGGGACAGGGCATCTGGCTCCGCGACTGGCAGCCGTGGTTCACCTACCGCCTGTTCGGGATGGAATCCGGCTTCTTCGCCTTCGCGAAGGCCTCCTTCCCGGCGGCGCCGGACGGCTACTCGGAGGAGGCGGTGGCCTCGATCATCGGGCAGGCGGAGACGGCGGAGAAGAGCGGGCCGGCTGCGGATGCAGCCATGGCGCCGGAAAATATTGTCGTCATCATGAACGAGAGCTTCGCCGATCTCAGTATCTATCCCTGCTTCCGGGCCGGCTCCTCTATTATGACGACACTCAACTCGCTTGAGGAGGACACGCAGGGCGGCCGCCTTCTCGTGTCGGTGAAGGGCGGCACGACCGCGAACACGGAGTACGAGTTTCTGACGGGCAATTCCTGCGTGCTGTCGCCGCCGACCGTCGTCTACAATTCGTTCATAAAGGATGACCAGTATTCCCTCGCGCGTTTTCTTAAGACGCAGGGCTACAGGACCTGCGCCATGCATCCCTACGGGCCCTACGGCTGGAACCGCAGCGCGGTATATCCCAGGATGGGCTTCGACGAGTTTCTGAACACGGAGAATTCCTTCGCGGGCGCCGAGACCCTAAGAGGCATGGTGAGCGACCGGGGCGACTATCAGCAGGTCATAAGGGAGATCGAGGAGAAGGAGCCCGGGGAGAAGCTGTTCATTTTCAATGTGACGATGCAGAATCACAGCTCATATAAGGACGAGTCGTTTGCGTCCACGGTGAAGATCCCGGATTTTGAGGGACAGAATAAGGGACAGGCCGAGCAGTACGCGACGCTCATCAGGATATCGGATGAGGCGGTGGGGGAGCTGCTCGATTATTTCAGGGAGCTTCCCCAGCGGACCATGGTCTGCTTCTTCGGAGATCATCAGCCGGAAATCGGAGACGATTTCTGGGAATACTGCTACGGAGAGGACCCGGAGGGACTGGAATTTAAGGAACAGCAGAAGCAGTTTATGACGCGCTGGTTCATCTGGGCCAATTACGACATACCGGAGAAGAAGAATCTCACCATCTCCGCAAATTATCTCGGCATGTATCTTCTTGAAACCGCGGGCCTGCCTCTCACCGGGTACGGACAGTGGCTCATGCGGCAGCGGGAGACGATCCCGGCCATGAATTCCTACGGCTTCTTCAATGAGGAGGGGGAGGCGCACGAGTGGGGCACCGGGGGTGAAGAGGAGGCGGAGGAGCAGCTGCTTCGCTACAAGAGTCTGATCTACAATGAGCTGACGGCCGGGGAGAAGAGAGACAGCTCATTTTTCGGATGAGCGCTGCGGGACAGAGACGATATTTCCGGCCCAAAGTTCCAATTGCGATACATAAAGACAAAAAAGTATGAAATTTATGCAAAAATATCCATATATTTGCTCAAAACCCTTGCGTTGTTATCCGATTCTTTGCTATATTGGTAATCGACTTGATGAGATTCAGTTGTTTTTCTGCAAAAGTTCTGAATAATAGCTGAATTGTGCTTTTACTGAAAAGGGGGAAAAGGGAACATGATAGCCATCAATCTGATCGTGGTTTCACAGGATGAGGGAGTGTATGAGACGGTAATGAGGGGGCTGGAAGAGGAACATCTGATTCCGGATGTGATCAGAGCGGATTCCGTCCGCGAGACGATGGCACTGCTTGCGGGGGAAATACCGCGCACCGCGGAGAAGGCTGAGACTTCGGGGGAAAGTCAGATACAGCCGCTTCTTCCGGAGAATCTGCCTGAGGAGCTGCCGCTTCCCAGAAAGGGCGATACGGAGGAGGAGCTTCGGTATATCAGGATGTTTGTCAGACTGCATCTTTGCGAGGAGCTTTCGCTCTCCAGAATCGCCCGGAAAATCGGTTTCTCGACCAGCCATCTATGTCACATGTTCCGGGCGGGCGAGGGGGTGACCCTGCAGAAGTTTATCGAGAGAAGCCGCATGGAGCGGGCGGCCTATCTGCTTGAGACGGAAAATTCTCTCGTCGAGGAGATCGCGCGCCGGACGGGCTACAGGAACGCCTCGTATTTTTCGAAAATATTCAGCCAGTATTTCGGGGACACGCCTCTCCGGTACAGAAAAAAGCGGCGCCATGAGATACGGCGCTGACGGATGGGAAGAGTTTCAGAAAGAAGATCATAAAAAGAAGGATGCCCGGCGGCATCCTTCTTTTGACGGTGAGACAAAAAGCGGGGTCATCGGCGCGGGGTCCGCGTCCGGTTTATCGGCGCGCGTTCAGCGCGGCGCGGAGATCGCGATGGCGTCGAAGCCCTTCGGCTCGTATTCGCGGATGGTCTGTTCGATCCAGGCGGCGAGGCGCAGATAGAAATCGACCGCCGTGTCGATGTTCTCCTCGATTCCCTTCTCCCGCACATATTCCGGCGCCTCCGCATAGGTCTCCTCATACTCGGAGGGACTTACGAGAAGCTCGATCCGGAACAGCTTTCTGTAGGGCGCGAGGCGCGGGTCATTGTAGTTCCTGCGGAGAAGCTTGGCCAGCTTTTTCATATAGGAGGCGAGCCGGGCGGCGTTCTCGAAGGGCATGAGGTTCAGCTCGTTTTCCCAGAGAAACTCGCCGGGATAGTACTTCCTGATGAGGGGATAGACCATGCGCCTCGCGTGGGGGTAGCTGACGGAGAGCTCCGCCTCCTCCTCCCAGTCCGCGTCCGCGTTCATGATCGCGGGGCTGACGGGCGCGAACCAGAAGCGGAGCTTTCTGCTGTGGCCGTTCTTCATCCTGATTCGGTAGTGCACGTCTGCCATGATCTGTCCTCCGGAAATCTGCTCATCGGTTCATCTGTGTCTCAGCTTTACGAAGGTATTATACCCCCACCGGGGCCCTTATTTCAACCGTCCGGGACACAGATCAAAAGCGGCCCCCAGCCGGGAGCCGCTTTTCTTAAAAAGGAAGGAGTTACCGCTTATTTAAGCGGAATATGAAAAAGAAAAAGGTTATGTGATAATCACTTGCTTTTATCAACAATTAGAGTATAGAAAAGAAATATGTGCATAGAATAAGTAATTTGTAAACGAATCATGAACTTTCATCCCTCAAATTATGAACCTGCGCCGGCGGGCGGGAAAAAGGGACTCTTGACGGAAAACCAAAAGAAGATTAAGGTAAAAGAGATTTTGCCGGAAGGCACAGCTTCACATAAAAGGGAGACGATAGCATGAAGCAGTTTACGAAATCTTCGAAGCTTGATAATGTTCTTTATGACGTGAGAGGCCCCGTCGTCGAGGAGGCCGACCGCATGATCGAAAGCGGGAAGCATGTCCTTAAGCTGAACATCGGCAATCCCGCCCCGTTCGGGTTCAACGCGCCCGAAGAGGTGATCTACGACATGGCGCTCAATCTGCGGGAGAGTCAGGGCTACTCCGATTCCCGCGGCATCTGGTCCGCGAGAAAGGCCATCATGCAGTACGCCCAGATTCTGAAGATCCCCAATGTCCAGATGCAGGACATCTACACCGGAAACGGCGTATCCGAGCTGATCCATCTCAGTATGCAGGCGCTTCTCGACAACGGAGACGAGATTCTGATCCCGGCCCCGGACTATCCCCTCTGGACCGCCTGCGCCACCCTGTCGGGCGGAAATGTCGTCCACTATCTCTGCGACGAGCAGGCGGACTGGACCCCGGATCTCGACGATATTGAAAGCAAGATCACGGACCGCACGAAGGCCATCGTCATCATCAACCCCAATAACCCGACCGGAGCGGTCTACCCGAAGGATCTCCTTCTCCGGATTGTGGATATCGCGCGGCGCCACGGACTCATCATCTTTTCTGATGAGATCTATGACCGCCTGCTCATGGACGGCTATAAGCACACGAGCATCGCGTCTCTCGCGCCCGACGTGTTCTGCGTCACCTTCTCGGGACTTTCCAAGTCGCACATGATCGCGGGCTTCCGGGTCGGCTGGATGATTCTGTCCGGCAACAAGGAGATCGCGAAGGACTATATCGAGGGCATCAAGATGCTCTCCTCCATGCGCCTCTGCTCGAACGTGCCCGCCCAGTCCATCGTGCAGACGGCTCTTTGGGGCAACCAGAGCGTGGAGTCCTACGTCGTCCCGGAGGGGCGGGTGACGAAGCAGCGGGACTATGTGATCGACGCGATAAATGAGATCCCGGGTCTTTCTGTCGTGAAGCCGAAGGCGGCTTTCTACTGCTTCCCGAAGATCGACACGGAGAAGTTCCACATCACGGACGATATGAAATTCGCCTATGACCTCCTGAAACGGGAGAAGGTGCTGGTGGTGCAGGGAACCGGCTTCAACTGGGTGGCGCCGGATCATTTCCGGATCGTGTATCTTCCCATGATGACGACTCTGCGGGATGCCATGGGCAAGATCGCGCATTTCTTCGAGACCTACGACCAGTCACGGTCATAATCATGTATTTTAAGGGGTACAATTTCAAACTGATTGTTTCCCGCGGGGTTCCTGACAGGAACCCCGCTTTTTTGTGCGGGGCGGCTGAAGGCGGACAAATGTGACGGAAACAGCACATTTTCGTAAGTTAATGCGTCATAGTACTAAAAAAAGAA
>CAYLHR010000107.1:0-7513 GCA_964383335.1 uncultured Lachnospiraceae bacterium | reverse complement strand
GATCGACGGCGAAGATATAAAAGATCTCCAACGGTCAGAGCTGTTGGAGTAATTCGAAGCAAGATGGAGCCTTTCCCCCAGGGAGCGGCCTCCGCCTTGGGGGATCGACGGCGAAGATATAAAAGATCTCCAACGGTCAGAGCTGTTGGAGTAATTCAAAGCAAGATGGAGCCTTTTCCCCAGGCAGCAGCTTCCATCTCGAGGGAATCGACCGTCATATAGAAATGTTGATTCAAAAAGTAAATTCTGCGAATCAATATCGGTAACAGACAGTAAAGGAATTACATAAACACCATGGCAGTACAGGAAAACAAGATGGGCGTCATGCCCATAAAGAAACTCATCATCAACATGTCGCTGCCGATGATGGCCTCCATGCTGGTTCAGGCACTGTACAACATAGTTGACAGTGCCTTTGTATCGTTTTATGACAGCCGCTACGCGCTGGCGGCCGTGACGCTCGCGTTTCCGATGCAGAACCTCATGTTTGCCCTGATCGGCGGAACCGCCGTCGGCGTGAATGCCCTTTTGAGCAAATCTCTGGGAGAGAAGGAGTTTGAAAGGGCGGACAGTACCGCGAATATGGCGCTTCTGATCACATTTCTTACCTATCTCGTCGCGTGCACGGCGGGATTCCTTTTCGCGGGGAATTTTATCGCGAGCCAGACGGATACGCCGGAGGTGCGCGAGTACGGGGCGGTTTATCTGCGGATCTGCATGACGATGTCCTTCGGCATGTATTTTCAGGTCATGCTGGAGAGACTGCTGCAGTCGACGGGCCGGACCTTCTACAGCATGATTTCGCAGATGACGGGCGCCGTCGTAAATATCATCTTCGACCCGATCATGATTTTCGGACTTCTGGGTTTTCCCAGGCTGGGCGTCGCGGGCGCGGCCTACGCGACCGTGCTCGGCCAGTGCGTCGCGGCAGCCATCGGGCTTGTGCTTAATCTGAAGAGGAACGAGGAGATTCATTTTTCGTTCCGCTCCGTGATCACGCCGAATCTCTGGATCATAAAGAGGATCTATTACGTGGGCATTCCCTCGATTCTCATGATGGCGATCGGATCCGTGATGACCTATTCCATCAATCTGATTCTCGGCTCCTTCCGCGCTGCGGCGGACGCGGCGCAGGCTGTGTTCGGCGCCTACTTCAAGCTGCAGAGCTTCTTCTTTATGCCGGTGTTCGGTCTGAACGGCGGCCTTGTTCCGATCCTCGCCTATAATTACGGGGCCAGAAATAAGAGCAGGATTGACGAGTCGCTGAATTTTTCAATCCGCCTGGCGGTCGGAATCATGGCCGTGGGGTCCCTGATCTTCGAGTGCTTTCCGGCACAGCTTCTGGGCCTCTTCAACGCGTCGGATGATCTGCTGGCGATGGGGGTTCCGGCACTTCGGATTATCGGGGTGCATTTTCCGCTGGCGGGTGTGAGCATTACGCTGGGCTCGGTCTTTCAGGCCTTTTCCAAGAGCGGCTATTCGCTGATCGTCTCCATCGCGCGTCAGCTCGTCGTGCTGATTCCCGCAGCCTGGCTTATGTCCACCCTTATCGGCGTCAACGGGGTGTGGTGGGCTTTTCCCATTGCGGAACTGATGTCTCTGGCCGTGACAGTGTTTTTCTTCCGGAAGCTTTACAGGGAGAAGGTCATGAAAATGCAGCACTGAGGGCGGGCAGAAAAACGGTAATCCCGGAATTCGTGCCGGGATCTGTGATCGGAGGATGGCGGCTATGGCGCTTCATTTTTACATCGGGGGAGCCGGATCGGGGAAGACCCGCCGGCTCCTCGGCGATATGATAGAGGAATCCTTAAGGGAGCCGGACCGGCGCTTTTTCGTGATTGTGCCCGAGCAGGCGACCATGGAGACGCAGAGCAGGCTCGTGCGTTTGCATCCGCGCGGCGGGATTTTAAATATCGAGGTGCTCAGCATAAGCCGGCTCGCCTACCGCGTGTTCGCGGAGACGGGCTTCCGGAAGGAGACCATGCTCGAGGAGATCGGAAAGACCTTTCTGCTCGAGAAGGTCGCCTGCGAGGAGTACAGGAATCTTCCCTGGTTCGGCGCGAACATCCGCAAGCCTGAGTATCTCGCGGAGATGAAGGCCGCGGTATCGGAATTCATGGTCTACGGCGTGACGCCCGGGAGGCTGTCCGAGCTGGCGGAAGCCGCCGGCTCTGCCGGCACCCCGCTTGGGATGAAGCTGTCGGATCTCTCCGTGATCATGTCCGCCTATGAGAAAAAGCTGCGTGAGGGCAGCCACATGACGGCGGAGGAGGTGCCCGAGCGGCTGGCGGCCCTTGCGCCGGATTCGGAGCTCATCCGCGGGAGCGTCATGGCCTTTGACGGGTTCACGGGCTTTACGCCCCTGCAGCTTGTGCTTCTTCGCGCCCTGATGCCGC
This sequence comes from uncultured Lachnospiraceae bacterium, assembly GCA_964383335.1. Lineage (GTDB taxonomy): Bacteria > Bacillota > Clostridia > Lachnospirales > Lachnospiraceae > Chordicoccus. The sequence goes on along the minus strand of CAYLHR010000107.1, from coordinate 5,117 downwards.
TTTTGCGCGATATTTCCTTCTCGGTCACCATGGACGCGTCCGGGAATCCTTTCTCCGGGGGGCGTCCGGGGGATCTCTTTCTCATGAGCCGGAAAATGGTGCACGAGCTCATGGAAATCGCTGCGGAGAAGGGTATTCCGGCGGCGAAGCCGGTTTATCTGCTTCCGGGCAGCCTGACGCGGCACGGGACTGCGCCCCGGCTGGCCCGCCTTGAAGACAGGATTTTCCGGCTTCATCACCGGGCGGATGCGGAGGCGGCGCGCGGGGATGAGAACCCGGGCGGCGCGCGCAGGGGGGAGGACGGTGAGATCAGGCTCATTTCCTGCGGGGATCCCCGCGGGGAGATCGCCTTCTGCGCAGGTGAGATCTCCCGCCTCGTCCGGACGGAGGGACTCAGATACAGGGATTTCGCCATTGTCTGCGGGGATCCGGCTGTCTACGGCTCCTGCGTGCGGGAGATTTTCCCGGAGTACGGCATTCCCTTTTTCATCGATGAAAAGCGGAGCCTCCTGGGCAATCCGTTTATGGAATATCTGCGGGCCGCGCTGGAGGCCGTCTCGGAGGATTACTCATACACCTCCGTGTTCCGCATGCTGAAAAGCGGGATGACGGATTTCGGGCGGGACGAGATCGCGCGGCTCGAAAATTACGTTCTGGCCAGAGGCGTGAGGGGAAAGCGGCGGTGGCGCGAGCCCTTTATTCACAGCTACAGGGGAGAGGATCCGGGCGAGGTGCCGGAGCTCTCTGCGCTCCGGCAGAAGGTGTGCGATCTGCTGGATCCCCTTGCCGACGCGTTCGCGAAGCGGGGCGGGACCGTTCTTGACAAGACCCTGGCCCTCTATGAATTCTGCGCCGCGGGAGGGGCGGAGGAGAAGCTTCGGAAGCGCGGGGAGGAGCTCCGCGCGGCGGGCAGGCCGGACCTGGCCCGGGAATATGCCCAGGTTTACCCCTATGTGATGGGCTTTCTCGACAAGCTCGTCTCCGCGCTCGGGGACGAGAAGATCTCCATGCGGGATTACCGCGCGCTCATCGAGGCGGGCTTTTCGGAGGCCAGGATCGCGATCATTCCCCCGGGAAATGATCAGGTTCCGGTCGGCGACCTCGAGCGGTCCCGCCTCACGGACGTGAAGGTGCTGTTTCTTGCCGGGGCTAATGAGGGGCTGATCCCGCGGGCGCCGGCCCAGGGCGGGGTGCTCACGGAGAGCGACCGGGCCGCGATCGCGGCGGAGGGAACCGAGCTCCGTCCCGCGGGGCGGGAGCAGGCGGAAATAGACCGCTTTTATCTCTATCTCACCCTCACGAAGCCGAAGGAACGTCTGATCCTCACCTGGTCAGCCGTCAATACGTCAGGAGAGATCCTGCGCCCCTCCTATATGATCCGCGCGCTGAAGGCCCTCGAGCCCGGCCTTAAGGAGGAGAGCGGCGGGGACCGCCTTCTTTCGGTCGAGAGGGAGCCGGGCGGTCTTCATCTTATGTCGGAGGGGCTCAGGGAGCTTGGTGAGCGCCCCTTAAGCGGAGCCTATCTCGAGCTGGTTTCACACTATCTTCATTCTCCGCGGTACGCGGACGCGGCCTGGCGGATCCTTAAGTCCGCCGGCGCGCACAGACGGGAGGACGCGATCGGGGCGGAGGCCGCGCGCGCGCTTTACGGGGCGGAGATCCGCGGCTCGGCGTCCAGGCTTGAGCTCTTCATGAACTGTGAATTTGCGCATTTTCTGAGCTACGGACTCCGGCTTAAGGAGCGTCAGGAATATCAGTTTACCGGTCTTGACCTGGGATCGCTTCTTCACGCCTCTCTCGAGCATTTCGCGGGAGCGGCCGAAAGGAGCGGCGGCTGGGCGGAGCTTTCCGGGGATGCCGCGCGCGCGGATGCCCTTGTCCGGGAAGCGGTCCGGCAGGCGGTGAAGGCGCAGGGCCCGTCGATTCTGGATGACGGGGCGAGGAACCGGTATCAGATTGCCAGAATGGAGCGGCTGCTTTCCACGACCGTGCGGGCGATCGGAGTACAGCTCGGAAGCGGGGACTTCCTGCCCGCAGGCGCGGAGGAGGCCTTCCGGGACATGAGCGGATTTCCCGTCGCGGACGTCTCTCTGCCCGGCGACGGGCGCCTGATTCTCTCCGGGCGGATCGACCGGGTGGATACGTGCGTCGCGGACGGAAGGACTTATGTGAAGATTACGGATTACAAGACGGGGCATGTGGACTTTGATCTCACAAAGGTGTACTACGGCCTGCAGCTTCAGCTCGTGCTCTATCTCCGCGCCGCCATGGAGGCCGTGAGGCGCGGCGGGGGCATGCCGGTACCCGCCGGGATCTTCTATTATCAGATACAGGACCCGCTTGTCGAAGAGGTGCGGGGCGAGACGGACGAGGCGCTGGCAAAACGCCTCCTGAGGGAGCTCATCCCCTCCGGGGTGGTGCTTGAGGATCCGGCCTGCGCGGCGCATTTTGACAGGGCCCTTCTTTCGGCGGGGTCAAAATCCGACGTCATTCCCGTCAGCAGGAAGAAGGACGGGGAGTTTACGCAGACGTCAAAGCTTCTGCGGGAAGAGGAATTCCGGGCGCTGATCCGGCACGCGGAGTCCCTGGTCCGCCGCGCGGCGGTGAAAATCGCGGGGGGCAGCGCGGAGATCAACCCCTGTGAGTACGGAAATTCGACGTCGTGTGATTTCTGTCCCTACCGCTCGGTCTGCGGCTTTGACGCCAGGGTTCCGGGATACCGGATGCGAAGGCTGAACTCCATGGGCAGGGATGAGATCATGGAGCGGATTGATGAGGAGGACTGACCCGGGCGCGGGAGGACGCACAAAGTGCTCAGGTTGCGGAGAGGTCTTTTAAAATATGGCAGTTCAATGGACTAAGGAACAGAAACAGGTCATAGAGGCGAGAAACAGCAGCATTCTGGTCAGCGCGGCCGCCGGCAGCGGAAAAACCGCGGTTCTTGTGGCGCGCATCATGGCGCGGATTCTCGATCCGGCGGATCCCGTCGGCATCGATGAGCTGCTCATCGTGACGTTTACGAAGGCTGCCGCCGGAGAAATGCGGGAGCGGATCGCCAGGGCCCTTCAGGAGGCCCGGGAGGCGGATCCTGACAGCGCGCATCTGGCGGGTCAGGCCGCCCGCATACACACCGCGCAGATCACCACCATTGACGGATTCTGCTCATCGGTCATCAGAAATTACGGGCACCTGATCTCCCTCGCACCGGGCTGGCGGGTCGGAGAGGAGGGGGAAATCGCCCTTCTTAAAAGGGACGCCGCGGCCGCGGTGATGGACGCGGCCCACGCCGAGGAAGACCCGACGGTCCGGGAGCGGATCGTGCGCTGCGTGGAAACGTTCGCGCCCGGGAAATCGGAGCGCCCCGTCGAGGAGGCGATTCTTCGGATCGCCGACGCGGCAGAGAGCAGTCCGGATCCGGACAGGTTCCTCCGGGAGTGCATCAGCGGGGCGGACATCGAAACAGGGGAGGAGCTCATGGCGGCCCCCTGGATGCGGGAGCTGATGGCCTCGGCGGAGGAGGAGATCAGAAACGGATATGCGCTCGCGGAGCGGAATCTCGCGCTTTGCGGGGAGGCTGGCGGCCCGTCTCAGTACCTCGCCTCGGCCGAGAGTGACCTGGATCTTTTCGAGCGGCTCATTTCCGAAAAGGATTACGACGGCAGAGTGCGGATTCTTTCTGAATTCAGCCCGGTGCGGCTCAGCACAAAGAAGAATCCGGACGGTCTTCCGGAGAAAAAGGACGCGTTTAAGGCGACTCGCTCGGAGGCGGAGCGGATCCGGAAGAAGCTGGCGGAGGAGTATTACCTGTATCCTCTGGCGGAGGCGGTCAGCCGGCTTTCGGGAATGCGTGAGCCGCTCATGACGCTTCTTTCTCTCGTGAGGTCCTTCCGCACCCGGTTCGCGGAGGATAAGGAGAAAAAGGGGATTCTCGACTACGGGGATCTCGAGCATTTTGCGCTCAGGATACTCAGAGACAGGGACGGTTCACGGACCTATGCGGCAAGGGAGCTCGCCGCCTCGTTCCGGGAGGTCATGATCGACGAATATCAGGACAGCAATTACCTGCAGGAGGCGATTCTCACGGCGGTGAGCCGCATTGAGGACGGGGAGAACAACTATTTCTGCGTCGGCGACGTCAAGCAGAGCATCTACAGCTTCCGGCAGGCGCGGCCGGAGCTCTTCATGGAAAAATTCCATCTCTACCGCAGGGAACCGGAGACGGGCCTTCGCATTGATCTAAGCAGAAACTTCCGGAGCAGGCGTGAGGTGATCGAGGCGGTGAACGGGATCTTCGGGCGGATCATGCGCGCGGAGGTGGGCGGCATCGATTACGACGGAGATGCCATGCTGCAGTGCGGCGCGGACTATCCGGACGGGCCGGGATACGGGACGGAGTTCCTGATCTCCTGCAGAGACGAGGAGGGGTACGGCCCCTATTCCGGACGCGAGGCGCGGGAGCTGGAGGCGCGGGCCGTGGGAAGGCGGATTCTCGAGCTGATGAAGGAGGGGGAGATCTACGATCCCGATTTAAAATGCAGCCGCAGACCCCGCTTCTCCGATTTTGTCATTTTGCTCCGCACCATGCGGGGCTGGTCGGACACCTTCGCCGACGTGCTGACGGAGATGCGGATTCCGGCCTATTCGACCGCGAAGAGCGGCTATTTTACCGCGCAGGAGGTGGCGCTCCTGCTCGACTATCTTTCCGTTTTGGACAATCCGTATCAGGACATTCCCTTTACCGCGGTGCTGACCGGGCCCTTCGGAGACATCTCCGCCCCGCAGCTCGCGCGAATCCGCGCGGCGGGAAAGGATGCCGGGAAAAAGGAGCGGTACGCCCCGTCCATGTATGAGGCGGCGCGGTCTTACGCGGGCGGCGGCGAGGATGCGGGAATCCGGGAGAAACTGGATGCATTTTTCTCGTGCTATGACAGCTTCCGGGACCGCGTCCCCGACACGCCCCTTCACGAGCTGATCGGCGCCGTCCTCAAGGAGACCGGCTTCCTCGACTGCGCCGGCGCGATGCCGGGGGTCGCCCAGAGAGTGACCAATCTGCAGATGATGGACGACCGGGCGGCGGATTACGAGCGGACGAGCTATACGGGACTTTTTCATTTTAT
>CAYLHR010000106.1:0-7521 GCA_964383335.1 uncultured Lachnospiraceae bacterium | reverse complement strand
CCGGAGCCCACACCGGAGCCCGCTTACGGCGTCTCGCTGGGCGAGGGCAGCTTCGCGTCGCAGTACGGGTGAGCAGGCCGCGACGGAGAGCGCCGAGGAGATCAAGCAGACCATCGCGGGCGCCGATATGGTGTTTGTGACCTGCGGCATGGGCGGCGGAACCGGAACGGGCGGCGCGCCGGTCGTGGCGGGAATCGCCCGGGACATGGGCTGCCTCACGGTCGGCGTCGTGACGAAGCCCTTCCGCTTTGAGGCCAACAAGCGGATGGACAACGCCCTTCGCGGAATCGAGAAGCTCCAGCAGAACGTGGATACGCTGATCGTGATTCCCAACGACAAGCTTCTTGAGATCGTCGACAGAAGGACGACCATGCCCGAGGCGCTCCGCAAGGCGGATGAAGTGCTTCAGCAGGCGGTGCAGGGCATCACGGACCTCATCAATCTGCCGGCCCTGATCAATCTCGATTTTGCCGATGTCCAGACCGTCATGACGAACGGGGGCATCGCCCACATCGGAATCGGCGAGGCCAAGGGCGACGACAAGGCGCTCGAGGCGGTGCAGCAGGCCGTGGAGAGCCCGCTGCTTGAGACATCCATCACGGGTGCCAAGAATGTGATTATCAATATCAGGGGCGACATTTCCCTGATGGACGCCAATGACGCCGCGAGCTTCGTGCAGCAGATGGTGGGCGACGACGCCAACATCATCTTCGGCGCCATGTATGACGACACGGACGTGGACACCTGCAGGATCACCGTCATCGCGACGGGTCTTCAGGACACGGACCGCAGGGCCAAGGACGAGGCCAAGGCGCACGCGAATACGGAGCGCCGCCAGAGAGAGCAGCAGAGATCCTACTCGAATTTCACGAGTCCCGCCTTCCTCAATCAGCCGGCCCCCAGAGCGGAGACCGCTCCGATGACGCTGCAGCAGCCCAAGGTGCAGTCCACCGTTGAGACCAAGGATATCCAGATTCCGGATTTCCTTAAGAACAGGTCCCGCTGATGAAGTGCCCGTACTGCGGCAACGCGGATACCCGGGTCGTGGATTCCCGTCCGGTGGACGACAACAGCGCCATCCGGAGGCGGAGAGTCTGCGACAACTGCAATAAGCGCTTTACTTCCTATGAGCGCATAGAGACGGTACCGCTCGTTGTCATAAAGAAGGACAGGAACAGGGAGATTTTTGACCGCTCAAAGCTGGAGGCCGGCGTGCTCCGCGCCTGCCACAAAAGGCCGATTTCCGCGGCCCAGATTCACAGCCTGGTGGAGGCCGTGGAGACGGAGGTTTACAACCGCGGGGAGAGAGAGGTGCCGAGCGCCGAGATCGGCGAGCTCGTGATGGAGCGGATCAAGGATCTGGATCCCGTCGCCTACGTCAGATTCGCCAGTGTATACCGGGAATTCAAGGACGTCGAGACGTTCATGGATGAATTGAAGAAGTTTCTTGAGTGAGAACGGAAGCCCGCAGCGCGCAGCTGCGGGCTTTTTCTGCACCCGCCCGGCCGGCGCCGGCGGCGGTCAAATAGTTGCAAAACGGTCTACTAAATTTGGCTCATTTTATGTATAATAAGTACCAGTACTTGTGTTTTCTGACAGCTGAAGACATAAACAGAACGTTTTGAGAGGTGATGGATATGATTAAGGATGGAAAGATCTGGCTCGCGAATACGGAGGACGGGACGAATGTGTCGCTTCTGCCGGGGATGGCAAACCGGCACGGGCTGGTCGCCGGCGCGACAGGAACAGGAAAAACCGTGACGCTGAAGGTGATGGCGGAGAGCTTCAGCGATATGGGGGTGCCGGTCTTCCTCTCTGACGTGAAGGGGGATCTGGCGAGCCTGATCGCGGCCGGTGAGGACAGCGCGGACATGCAGGAGCGCATCGCGAGATTCGGTCTCGCCGAGGCGGGCTTTTCATACCAGAAGTATCCGGTGACCCTGTTTGATATCTACGGAGAGAAGGGAATTCAGCTGCGCACGACCGTCACCGAGATGGGACCTCTGCTGCTCGCCCGGATTCTTGAGCTGAACGAGCTTCAGTCCGACGTGCTCTCCATCGTATTCAAGATCGCGGATGACAATCAGCTGCTGCTCGTCGATATCAAGGATCTGAAGTCGATGCTGAATTACGTGCAGGAGAACGCGAAGGAATTTGCCTCCGATTACGGCAGAATTTCCTCGGCGACGATCGGGGCGATCACGAGGGCACTGGTGGCGCTCGAGGTGGCCGGCGGCGATAAGTTCTTCGGCGAACCGGCGCTCAATATCAGCGATTTCCTGTCCGTCGGAGAGGGCGGAAAGGGAATGATCAATATCCTCGATTCGGAGAGCCTCATCAACAGCGGGAAGCTGTACTCCACCTTCCTTCTGTGGCTTCTTTCCGAGCTCTTTGAGATGCTGCCGGAGGTCGGCGATCTGGCGAAGCCCAAGCTCGTGTTCTTCTTCGACGAGGCTCATCTTCTCTTTAAGGATACGTCAAAAGCGCTCCTCGACAAGATCGAGCAGGTCGTAAAGCTGGTCCGCTCGAAGGGCGTGGGCGTCTATTTCTGCACACAGAATCCGAGAGATATTCCGGACGGTGTGCTCTCACAGCTCGGCAACAAGGTGCAGCACGGCCTGCGCGCCTACACGCCCGCGGACCAGAAGGCCGTCCGGGCGGCGGCGGAATCCTTCCGCGCGAATCCGGGCTTTAATACCTATGAGACCATCCTGAATCTCGGAACCGGTGAGGCGGTCGCCTCCTTCCTGGGTGAGGACGGCATTCCGTCGATCTGCCAGAAGGTGTATGTCCTTCCGCCAAAGAGCCGGTTCGGTGCGATCAGCGATGCGGAGCGGGACGCCTCGGTCAAGGGATCGCTTCTCTACGGCAAGTACGCCAATGCGGTGGATCCGGATTCCGCCTATGAGTTTCTTGAAAGACGCGGCCTCCAGATCCAGAAGGAGAAGGAGGAGGCGGCAGCGGCAGCTGCTGCCGCGAAGGAAGCCGCCGCGGCGGCCAAGGCCGCTGAGAAGGAGGCAGCCGCCAGGGAGGCTCAGAAGAAGCGGGCGGCCAAGAGCGTCGCGTCCACTGTCGCGGGCACCGTGGGCAGGGAGGCCGGCAAGGCGGTCGGCAAGAATTTCGGCGTCTTCGGCAAAACCGTGGGCGGCAATCTCGGGGCGTCTCTCGGAAGAGGCATCCTGAGCACGCTCTTCAGGGTCTGACGGCGGGTCTCCGCCGGCCGGAGAACAAGTCTTAACAGATAGCGTTTTGTCTGGTATGATAGGAACATCTGCCCGGCAGAACGCTTTTTTTGGCCGGTGATGGAGGTGATTTTTTGAAATACTGCAGTGAATGCGGAAGAAAGCTGAAGGATGACGCGGAGTTCTGTTTCGTCTGCGGGGCTCCCCTTCCCATTGATGACAGAACGGAATATCAGGAGAGAAAAGAGGATTTCCGCGAGGAGCGGGCCAGAATCAGGCGGAAGGAGGCCGGATCCGCCGCGGGGACAATCGGATACGCGTTTCTTCTCGCCCTGCTTCTTGCCGCCATGTTCGCCGTCTGGTATTCACCGGCCAGACGGACTTATATGTACGCGGTAAACGGACATGCGGAGGAGGCCTCCTCCCTCTATGAGAGCGGTGTGCGAAGCAGCACGCTTCAGGCATTTCTTCTGAGGGTGCTGGTGCCGCGCGGCGCCTCCTCGGTGGTGGACGCCTACAACGGAGGAAATCTGGCATATACCGACGCGAAGGGCAGGCTGGACCAGCTGTCCGAGTTTGAAAAGCCGCTGAACAACGCGGCGAGACAGGCGGAGAAGCTGGAGGAGCTGTATCTTTCGTCGAAGTCATTTGACGAGGCGGCGGTCTTCGAAGCGGAGGGGGACGCGCGGAGCGCGATGCTCGCATACCGCATGGTCGGAAAGAGCGACAGCCGCTACGAGGAGGCCGTCAATAAGGCGCAGGAGATGGAGGGACTCTACAAGGCTGAGGTCATAAAGCTGGCAGGCAGCCCCTCGACAAAGACGGAATATGACCGCGCGTCCGCCGTGCTGGAGAACGCGCTTGAGCTGCTGCCGGGAGACGTGATGCTGACGGACAGGCTGACGACCATGCGCCAGACCTTCGCGGCGAAGATCAAGGCGCAGACTATCCCGACGGCAAGTGATTATATCTCAAAGGGGTATTACAGGCAGGCGATCGATCTCGTCAATGAGGCGCTCGAATACAACAGCCAGGACCTGGAGCTTAAGACGCTGCTTCAGACGGCGACGAGAGATTATGAGGATTTCGCGAGGGGACAGACGTCGATTTATATCGCGAATAACGACAAGAAGGGCGCCGTCGCCTTCCTCGACCGCGTGAGCGCGGATCTGCCGGACAGCAAGGTGATCCAGCAGCTCTACGACACGGTCCGGTAAGGGCGGCCGGCGCCCGGTAAGCGGCATCAGCGGTTCATTCCGTGCTGCTGCTCGTAATTGTTGATGGTGTTGACATTTTCCGCCTCCACTTCGCTGAGAGCGATATCCTGGGCATTTTCGACGGTGCCGTGATACCAGTCCAGCTGGGAGAAATAATCCTGCAGCTCGGGGGATTTGAAAATGAGCCCGTGCCGCGCGTAAATTTCATTTCTCGCGATGCGGAGTTCCTCCGCCGAGAGGCCGGAGAGATCGCTCTCGCTGATCTTCGAAGAGGCGCTTCCCGGAAGAACATATCCGTCTCCCTGCACGGAGATCACCACTTCGTCCTCCCCGGTGACGGGGACGGGCGTCTCCTCGGGCGTGGGCACCGGGGTCTCCTCAGGTGTCGGCGTCGGTGTCGGCGTCTCAGTCGGCGTCGGCGTAGGGGTCGGTGTCTCGGTGGGCGTCGGTGTCGGCGTCTCCGTCGGCGTCGGCGTGGGAAGCGGCGTCTCGAGCGGAACGGCCGTGACCGGGGCTGTTCCCGCGGCGGGCGTCACGGTCGGCGTGGGGGTGGGCTCTTCGGTCGGATCCGGCTCTTTGGCCGCGGCGATTTCCTCCGGCGCATAGGTCGGGATCAGCTCGCGGATGCCCTGGCCCGGCTGGGCTGCCTCCGCCTCAAGCTGTGCAGTGGAGCTCTGCTCCACGCGTCCCGGCGCGATTCCGAGCAGCCAGACACATTCCCCGATGGTAAAAAGAGCAAAGGCAGGTACCAGAACCCGGAGGGCGGCGCCCCTGCGCTTCCGTTTCTTTCCGCCGGATCCCCTGCCCGGATTCATTCTTATACTGCTGCTTTCATAGGACAGATCCTGCCCGCATTCGGGGCAGGATGCGGTTCCGTTTGAAACCTTCGTTCCGCATCTGGAACAATACATGGCAGATTCTCCTTCTTTTCTCAGGCAAAAGGCGGTTTTCTGCCGCCTTAAATGCTCACAGTATATCACACGCAGAACGGTTTTGCACTTTATATGGAAAAGAACATCAAAAAGACACAGGTAACTCACACGCTGATTCTGGTGCTCGCCGCCATGATCTGGGGATTTGCGTTTGTCTCCCAGAGCGTGGGGGCGGAGTACGTGGAGGCGAATACATTTCTCTGTGTGCGAAGCTGGATCGCCGTTATTTTTCTGATGCCGGTGATCGCGGTCATGGACAGGTCGAGAACCCGCAAGGGGCTTCCGACCGGCAGACCCCTTAACCGCACGCAGAGGCGGGTTCATCTGATCGGGGGCATCTCATGCGGAACGGCGCTCTTTTTCGCCAGCGCGGCCCAGCAGATCGGGATCGCGGACACGACGACGGCCAAGGCCGGATTTATTACGGCCATGTACGTGGTGCTCGTGCCCGTGCTCGCGATTGTCCTCGGCCGGTTTCCCGCCCCCAGGATCTGGCTTTGCGTCGTGCTCGGGATTACGGGGCTGTATTTTCTGTGCATGAAGGACGGAATCGGATCCGTCGGAAGGGGCGACCTGCTCATGCTTCTCTGTGCGGCTCTTTTCAGCGTGCAGATTATGCTCGTCAACCATTTTTCCCAGATCATTGACGGGGTGCGCCTTTCCAGGATCGAGATGCTGACGGAGGCGGTCATCGCCACCTGCGCGATGCTGATCTTTGAGACGCCGACCCGGGAGGCCCTGCGCCTCGCCCTGCCGGCCCTTCTCTACGCGGGCGTGATGTCGAGCGGCGTCGCCTATACCCTGCAGATTGTGGGGCAGGAGGGCCTGGATCCGACCATCGCCGCTCTTGCCATGTGTCTTGAGAGCGTATTCAGCGCGGTCGGAGGCTGGCTCTTCCAGGGCCAGTCCCTCACGGGAAGAGAGCTGTTCGGGTGCGCCCTCATGTTTTCGGCGATTGTATTTTCACAGCTCCCGTCACCGGGGAGAAGGCAAAGAGGAGGGAAGCGGTTATGAAGAAGACAAAGAAGCAGATCTTTGTGGTCGGGCTGGGGTGCGGACAGAAGCGTCTCCTCACAAGACAGGCGTCCGCGATTCTTGCGCGGGCAGAGCTTGTGCTTGCCGGGGAGCGCGAGATTCCGTATCTTGAGGGACTGACGGGCGAACACTGTGAGATCCGCGCGGCGGAGGATCCCCGGGAGATCAGGGCCGCCATCATGGAATCGAAGGCCGGGGACATCGCGGTCTGTCTGCCGGGAGAGGCGGGAGAGAGCCCCCTTTTCGAGGAGCTCGTGCGGTCGCTCTCCGATCTGCGCCCCTCCGCCGTGCCGGGCGTATCCGTCATGTCCCTTCTGTCCTCCAGAACCGGCGTCTCCTACAGGGACGCCCGCTTTGTCGAAATCGGAGAGAAGCCCGTCAATCTTGCCGACCTGCTGACGGGAAACAGCAAGCTGTTCCTGTCCGGGACGGGCAATGTGCGCCCCCTCTTTCAGGATCTGATCCGCGCGGGCATGGGCGGCGCCGTCGTCTATGCGGGCGAGCACCTGGGGCTGCTCGGAGAGGGCGTGTCACGCGGAACCGTCTCTGAGATGGCGGAGCGCAGCTTTTCCGGCGACGCGGTGTTTTTCCTCGTCCGCACGGAGCGGAGAGAGGCCTGCCGCTTCGGCATCAGGGATTCCCTGCTTAAGACGGCCTCGGTGGAGGGCCTTCCGTCGGCGGTGAGAGCCGTGATCGCGAGCAGGACCGGCGTGGTTCCGGGAGACACGGTGTACGTGATCGGAGACGGAAACGGGGCCTGCGCGGCGGAGGCGGCTCTTGCGTCGGAGAGCGGGACCGTGTACTCGATTTATCTCACTGCGGAGTGCGCCGGGTGCGCGCTGGATAATGCCGCCGCGCTCGGAATCCGGAACCTTAAGGTGATTCAGGGAACGGTGCCCGCCGCCCTCGGCCATCTGGATGAACCGGACGCCGTCATCGTCGCGGACGACCGGGCCGCGGACACGGATCTTCTGCAGATTCTCATGTCCAGAAATCCGAATGTCCGCATGGTTTTCGCCATGCGGACATTCGAGAAGGTATCCCTTGTTCTTTCGTTTATGGAAGCCCGGAATATGAATCCGGAGCTGATTGAAATCCGCTCGGGGAGCGGAACAGGGCTGCGGTCGGCGCATTATATAAAAAGCGACGCGCCCT
>CAYLHR010000105.1:0-7555 GCA_964383335.1 uncultured Lachnospiraceae bacterium | reverse complement strand
TCTTCGAAATCGGATCATTGCCGCCGTACTTCGGATCCATGGAATTGAGGATCAGGCGGTATTTTCCTTTCTCGAAGCACCCCACCCGATAGTCCGTGCGCTCCATGGGCGTCAGATTCACGACAAAGAGCAGGTTGTTCTTTCCGTCCGGGGACTTGCGGACAAAGCTGTAAATGCTGCGGTCCGCGTCATCCGCGTTGATCCACTCGAACCCGTTCGGGTCATAATCCGTCGCGTAAATGGCGGGGTATTTGCGGCACATTTTCCAGAGGTCGCGGACATAATCCTTCAGCTGCGCGTTGAAGGGGTTCTCGAGAAGGAACCAGTCGATCTCGCGCTCCTCGATCCACTCGCGCTGCTGCCCGAATTCCTGTCCCATGAAGAGCAGCTTTTTGCCCGGATGCCCGGCCATATAGGTGTAACCGGCCTTCAGGTTCGAGAACTTGTCCTCGTAGATGCCCGGCATCTTGCTCCACATGGAGCATTTGAGATGCACCACCTCGTCGTGCGAGAGAACAAGGATATACTTCTCGGCATACGCGTAAGAGGTCGAGAAGGTCATCTTGTAGTGATTGCCCTTCCGGAACAGGGGATCCAGCTTCATGTACTCGAGAAAGTCGTTCATCCAGCCCATGTTCCACTTCATGGAGAAGCCGAGGCCGTCCTCTTTCTCCACGTCGCCGGTCACCTTCGGCCACGCCGTCGATTCCTCGGCGATCGTCACGACGCCGGGGTTGCGCCCGCGGATCAGCGTATTCAGGTGCTTGAAGAATTCGATCGCTTCGAGGTTCTTGTTTTCGCCGTATTTATTGGCCACCCACTGACCGTCCTGCTTGCCGTAATTGAGATACAGCATGGAGGCGACCGCATCCACGCGGAGGCCGTCGACATGCATATGCTCCACCCAGTAGAGCGCGTTCGCGAGGAGGAAGTTCTTGACCTCGGGCCGCCCGTAGTTGAAAATCTTCGTTCCCCACTCCGGATGCTCGCCCTGACGCGGGTCGCCGTGCTCGTAAAGCGCGTAGCCGTCGAACTCCACGAGGCCGCACTCGTCCTTGGGGAAATGCGCCGGCACCCAGTCCAGAATCACGCCGATTCCCTTCTTATGGAAATAGTTGATCATCCAGGCGAAGTCCTCCGGCGTCCCGTAGCGCGAGGTCGGCGCGAAATATCCGGTCACCTGATATCCCCATGAGCCGTCGAAGGGATGCTCGGCGATTCCCATAAGCTCGATGTGCGTGTAGCCCATGTCGTTCAGATAATCCGCCGCGCGCTCCGCGAATTCGCGGTAGGTATAGAAACCGTCCGGCCTGCCGTCGCATTCCGGGTGCTTCATCCAGGATCCGATATGCGCCTCATAGATGATCATGGGCTCCTTCGCGATATCGAAGGCCGCGCGCTTTTTCATCCAGGCGCTGTCCGACCACTTAAGGTGCTCGATATCCGTGACGACGGACGCCGTGCCGGGCCGCAGCTCGGACATATTGGCATAGGGATCCGCCTTGTAGAGCTGCTGATCCTTCGCCCCGACAATATAATATTTGTACATAGCCCCGGGCATCACCCCGGGTATGAAAATCTGCCAGACGCCGATCTCATCTTTATCCGGAATCACATTGGCCGCGGTATTCCAGCCGTTGAAATCGCCGACAACGGACACGCTCTTCGCGTTCGGTGCCCACACCGCGAAGTAGGTCCCCTTCTGGCCGTTGATCTCCGTCGGATGCGCGCCGAGCTTCATGTAAAGATCGTAGTGCGTCGCGTGGCCGAAATAGTACTGATCCATTTCTGTGAAGACGTACCTGTTCTCCATAAGAAAACTCCTTCTTTCACCAAATTTGCCAATCTTCAGCGCCTTGCGGCAGGTAGAAAATTCTGTACATATTCCTAAACATTATAGTCAAAATCATAAGAACTGTAAACGCAAAAGTCCAATACAAATACTGTGAGGTGTCGCGGGGGCGGAGGCGTCGCGAGGCGGAAAGGATGCGGCGCGCGTTGGGGGAATCCGAATCAAAGCAGAACTCAATCCCCGGGCCCCCTCCGCCTCGCCGGGGGAACGACTCAGTCTTGCTGTGAATTCCCCCAGCAGCCTGGGCTTGTTGGAGTTTTTAACTGTCTTCGCCGTCGTTTCCCCAGGTTGCGGCAATCATCCGCCAGTCTGCCGGGGGAACGACTCAGTCTTGTTGTGATTTCCCCCAACGACCTTGGCTTGCTGGAATTTTAAACTGTCTTCGTCGTCGTTTCCCCCATCACACAGCAATCATCCGCCAGTCTGCCGGGGGAACGACTCAGTCTAGCTGTGAATTCCCCAACGGCCTGGGCTTGTTGGAGTTTTTAACTATCTTCGCCGTCGTTTCCCCCATCACACGGCAATCATCCGCCAGTCTGCCGGGGGAACGACTCAGTCTTGCTGTGATTTCCCCCAACGGCCTTGGCTTGCTGGAATTTTTAACTGTCTTCGTCGTCGTTTCCCCAGGGCGCAGCAACCATCCGCCGGATTAATGGGTGAAAGACTCAATCATGCTATGAAATCCCCAACAGCCTGGCCTTGTTGGAGTTTTTTCTATCTTCACGGATGCTTGCCCCAGCGCCGCGGCAGGCGGCCGGGGAAAAAGGCCCGACTCGGTTCATAATCTCCATTCCTCCGCTGTGGATCCGGCGTGCAGCAACGCGGCATGTCCGCAAATGAAAGAATATCCGCGCAAAGTACCAGTATCTTACAAACTTTCAAAAGGATCTTATGAGGTTTTTCCAAACCTATTGACAGCCGCCGTTTCTCACAATAAACTCCTCTGCATCAGATTGATCCGGCATGATGCCGGCGTCTGCTTTTCTGCGAAAGAAAGATAATTCAAAAAGAAAACCAGAAAGAAAACTACAAAGAAAGCCAGAAAGAAAACCACAAGGAAACAAGAAAGATAACCGCAAGGACAACCAGAAGGAAAACCGCAAAAAAACCGCAAAAGACAATCAGCAAGAAAGGAACTCAGATGACATTTCAGGAACTGGCAGAGATGCATTTGAAAAGCATGGAGCAGGAGCTGAATAAATTGAAACTGTCTTCCGGAAAGAGCAGATCCCACGATACACTGCTGGCGTGCGAACAGAACGGGAATTATGTCAAGTGGTTCCAGGTTTCTGTGAGGGGCGGACGGGTCAGACGTACATACCTTCCCAAAAGACAGAAAAAGCTGGCCGAACAGCTGGCGCTCAATTCGTACCGAGATCTGAGACAGCGCGAACTTGAAATCAGAATCCCTCTTCTTAAGCATTATCTGGAATCCTGCGAAAAATCTGAGAAAAAGCTGGCCCGGCTGGAGAAACGATCTTTCCTGATTCATACTTCTCTGCAACAGACTGTGATCAAAGCACCACAGGCGGCAGATGAAGATTCTTCTGTACAGGCCCGTCTCACGGAATGGAAAATGCAGCCCTTCCCGTCCTCCCCTCCGCATCCGGAAGCCAGAACAGTGCGGTCCGTAAACGGTCTGATGGTCCGCTCCAAATCAGAGGATATCATTGCAAGCGAACTGACCCGCTGCGGAATTCCCTTTCACTATGAAGAATCCTGTGAAATTGGCGGCAAATTGCTCCACCCCGACTTCTGTACGCTGCATCCCGTGACGGAACAGCCGGTTCTCTGGGAGCACTTTGGTTTAATGGATGACCCGGAATACGCACAGCAGATGATTCGCAAACTATCCTTCTACCATGCTAATGGATATACTCCGGGAGTGAATCTCATTTTTACCACAGAAGCGCAGGATGTGGCTTTGAATTCGGCATATGTGAGGGCGGTGATTGCCCACTATTACGGAGTTGAGGTGATTTGAGGACAGGACGTTTTTTGGGAAAATACGGCAGACAGGCGCAGGGAAGATCACAATCCCCGAAAGCAGATATCAGCGCAGAACATATCACAATCCCCGGGAGCGGCAATGCTTCCGGGGATATCATACAGCAGTTCTATATCCGGTATTCCTGTTACAGCAGCTTCCACTCCGTCACCGAGAAGACGCCCCGCGGCGTGCATCGGATCTCCGGAATGACCGGCAGCGCCATGAAGCTCAGCGTGATGAAGGGCTCCATGTCTTTGGGGACGCCCATTTTGTGCGCTTTGTTGGTCATCTTTCTGACCTTCTTTGAGACGTAGCTGTAGCTCTTGTCGGAGATGAGTCCCATAATCGGGAGCTCCAGGGTATCAAAGACCTCTCCGTTTTCGACGATCGTGTAGCCGCCGTGCGCGCGCTCAAGTTCCTTTACCGCCAGGAAGATATCCTCGTCGTTGTCTCCGATGACGATGATGTTGTGGCTGTCGTGGGAGACCGACGAGGCGATGGCGCCGCCCTTAAGTCCGAAGCCCTGAACGGCCCCGACTCCCGCCTTGCCGGTATAATGGTGCCGCTCAAAGACGACGATCTTGTCGAGATCCCCGTTCGGCTTGAAGAGGCCTGTTTCCGGGTCGGCCGGGAGCGGAAGATCCACCCGCTCGGTCAGAATCTGTCCCGGAATCATGCGGATGACCGGGAAGGGCGTTCCGTCCGCTTTGAGCTCGAGCTTCTTGTGGGGGACGTGGGCGAGATGAATCGTGTCCATCAGCTGCGGCGGGCAGGGCTTGGGCTTTACCTTCAGCATCTTGTCGATCTTGGCCCCGTTGTAGAAGACCATCTGCGCGTTGAAATCCTTCAGCGAATCCCAGACGACGATGTCCGCGTCGTATCCCGGGGCCACGGCGCCGGTTCTGCGAAGGCCGTAGCAGCGGGCCGGCTGGATCGTTGCCATCTTGACCGCCGCGATCGGGCTGATTCCCATGCTGACTGCCTTCCGCACATTGTTGTCGATATCGCCTTCCCGGATGATGTCGTCGATGTGCCTGTCATCGGTGCAGAAGCAGAAGCCCTCTGTGTTGGTGTTGTTTTCGACGATGCCCTTTACGATCATTTCCAGGTTCTTCGCGGCGCTGCCCTCCCGGATGTGGCAGATCATGCCCATGGAGCGCTCCTGCATGACATAATCATAAGTCGTGCCCTCGTGGTCCGTCGTGATGCCGGCCAGCACATAGGCGGCCATTTCCTCCCGGGAGAGCTCGGGCGCGTGCCCGTCCTTGACCTTGCCGTCAAAGATCTCGAGCTTTGCGTTCATCTCGGGATCCCCGTTTATGACGGCCATCGTGTCCATCACCTCGCCGAGACCCAGAACGCGGCGGTTGTGTATGTAGGGCTCCATTTCCCTGGCCGTGAGGCGGTATCCGTTGTCGTCAAATTCGGTCGCAGGCACGCAGGAGGCGATCATGACATAGACGTGCGCCGGCGAGTTTTCGGTCTGCCGCAGGATATAATCGATCCCGTCGCGGCCGGAGACATTGGCCGCCTCGTGGGGGTCCACGATAAAGGTCGTCGTCCCGTGCTGCGCCGCCTGCGCGATCAGCACCTGGGGGTTCACCATGGTGGATTCGAGGTGGAGATGGGCGTCAATGAATCCGCTCGTCACATACTGTCCTTTGAGATCAATCTCCTCGATGCCCTCGTAATCGTTATCTCCCGGCCCGTCGCTTCCGTACTGGCTGACGCCGACAATCATGCCGTTTTTGATCGCGATGCTGCCCTCCTCGACGCGGTCCGTGAAAACATTGACCACTTTCGCGTTTTTGAGAACCAGATCGGATTTGATGAGTTTCCGCGCAGCTTTGGAGCAGCCGATGTACTTGTCCAGCTTCATGGTATCCTCCATCCATTTATTTTCTGTTTAAAAAAGGTTTTTATTCATTATACACCGCGCAAAATGAAATACAATATTTAAATTTCAGACAATAAAGAGGCAGATGGCTGTTTTTCATTATAACGTCACGCTTTATCCCCTGCGCATATACTGGATACGATGTGCCGGTGCTGTATCTCTACGTCACAGCTGTTGGGGGAAACTGAATCAAGGCAGAGCTATATCCCCGGACCACGCCCGCTGCTCCGGGGAAAACAATGACGAAGACAAATAAAAACTCCAACATGCCCGGGACATTGGGGGAATCATAGCAAGACTGAGGCTTTCCCCCGGCAGGTCCACGGTTGATTGCTGCAGCCCGGGGAAAACGACTGCCTGGCTCTTGAAAATCCCCAGCGAGTCACTGCGTTGGGGGAAACTGAATCAAGGCAGAGCTATATCCCCGGGCCACGCCCGCTGCTCCGGGGAAAACGATGACGAAGACAAATAAAAACTCCAACATGCCCGGGACATTGGGGATGATCGGCAGCAAAAGGCATCCCCCCGGGCCGTTGGGGATGATCGGCAGCAAAAAGCAAAACCCCCGGGGCGTCAGGCACCCCGGAGTGAAATCATCTCTTTTTACTTCATGAAAAACTTCTGCAGGTCGGCGTCTGTCGTGTCATCGCCGATCGTGACGAGCTCCGTGCCCGTGAGACGAGCGAACATCGCGATATCGTCTCTCGTGAGAGCCGTGGAGACAACCGAGTGATGGGCGCCGCCGGCATAGCACCAGGCCGCGGTCCCGATGCGGAAGTTGGGCTTATGTCTGTACATGATCTGGGCGACCGGCAGATTCGGCATCGGATGCGGCACCTCGACGAGCTCGATGTCGGCGCAGATGATGCGGAAGTGATCGCCGAGGTCGACGAGCGTCACCTGGATGCCGTCGCCCGTCACGGAATCAAATACGAGGCGGGCCGGATCAGCCTTGCCGCCGATTCCCAGCGGATGTACCTGGATCTTGGGCTGGGTTCTCGCAAAGGAGGCCGGGACCTCGAGCATGTGGGAAGCGAGCTCCAGCTCATTTCCGGGCGTGAGATCGTAGGTGTAGTCCTCGATGAATCCCGTCGCGCCTTCGCGGTTTTCGGCCATCTTCATAAGAACAGTCGAGAAAGCGCTGATTTTGTAGTCTCCCTCCGGTCCGAAGCCGATGCCCTTGGCCATGAGGTTCTGGGCGGCGATGCCCGGAAGCTGATTCATGCCGAAAAGATCCTGGAAGGTGTCGGTGAAGGCCTGGCAGTCATTCTTCGCGAGGAATTTCTCGAAGCCGATTTCATAGGCGGCCTGTTCGCGTACAGCGGCAACATTTTCCGTATCCATGATGTACTTGGAGGTGTACTCGGCCATCTTCTCATCGATCTCTGCCTCAGTGGCCTCGCCCGCGAGCTTCGCGATCTCGCCGATGCCCCAGTACTTGATCTCCCACCCGTACTTGATCTGGGACTCAAGGCGGTTGCCGTCCGTCACGGCCACGTCGCGCATGTTGTTTCCGAATGTCGCGACGGTCAGGTTCTTCGAAAGACCGATGGCCTTGGCCACCTCGGCGAAGCGGCGGATGCCGGCCAGGACGTCCTCGTGCTCATAATATCCCGCGACCACCTCGTGAGGGATGCCGAGCTTGGCGAGGATGAAGCCGTACTCGCGGTCGCCGTGAGCAGCCTGGTTGAGGTTCATGAAATCCATGTCGATAAGGTCATAGGGAAGCTTCTCGTTGGCCTGCGTGTGAAGATGCAGCAGGGGCTTCTGAAGAATCTGAAGGCCCTTGATCCACATTTTGGCGGGGGAGAAGGTG
>CAYLHR010000104.1:0-7592 GCA_964383335.1 uncultured Lachnospiraceae bacterium | reverse complement strand
ACCGTCCCCACTGACTCCCCGCTGGCTATGAGTCAAAAAGAACCGTCCCTCCTGACTCATAATATATTCTGGACATAACAGGACGTGATTGTTTACAATATTGGGAGATCATAAGAATCAGAGGTATCACGCAATGGACTTTCAGAATATCTACAAACATGAAAGCAGCATCTACCGGCTCCCCGGCTTTGAGCCGCAGATTGTGGACGGGGCCTATCTCAGGAAGCTGGGCGTGCAGGTCCGGCCGTCTGAGGAGTGTCTGGAGAAGCTGGCCGCCGGCTCCCGGGTCTTCCGGGAGAGGATGAATCAGCGGACGGTCATTCCCAGGCAGCACCTGGAGTTCGACAGCATCGACCCGGAAACCGTGGAGACGGAGATTCACAATTATACGGGGCGCTGCCCGACTCTCACATTTGAGATCAATCCCGTGAAGGGCTGCAACGTCGGCTGCCAGTACTGTCTCGTGACCGACGGCGTGCACGAGCAGACCCTGACGGCGCACGAGAATTATCATCTGTATGTCAGGAAGCTGCTCCGCGAGATGAACGGGGAGGTGAAGCCCTTCACGGACGATGATGTGCGTCATAAAAATGAGCTGCTTCGGGAACTGGCCGCCGCCATCGAGGAGGCCCCTGAGAGAAAGCAGGAGATCGAGCGGCAGATCACCGAGGTGAGCCGTTTCAAGAACTGGAATCATTATTACTATTTTTCACCGAAGACGGAGGCGCTTCAGGAGCCGACCCTTTACACGGGAATCGCGCACCGGATCCTGAAGGAGCTGATCCGCCATTTTGAGGAGTATCCGGAATCCAACGCGAGACTCTTTGTCGCCTCCAAGGCCGGCGCGAAGCATCTTCTGTATGAATATGAGGGGGAGACGATCCTGGATCTCTTCGAAAAGCTGAAGGACCGCATGCAGTTCAACACCAGTGTTTCCATTATGCCGGACGCCTTCCGGGATATTCTGGAGCCCTGCGCCGCGCCCATCAGCGAGCGCCTGGCCGCGGTAAAGCTCTGTCAGGAGCGCGGCGTGATGGCGAATTCCGCCCTCGTGCAGCCCATTTTTACGCCCTATCTGACGGAGGAGCACATCAGGGACTTCTTTGACCGGCTGAAGGAAGTCGGAATCATCAACTATAAGCCGGAATTCCTGACGGCCTGCATGGAGAATCTGGCCATGCTGGGGCAGCTTCTCGGCTATTTTGACAAGGACCTCGAGCGTCAGCTCTATGAGGACTATATCATGCCTGAAAATGCCGACCACAAAAAGCAGCGGGGCAGAACCGCGCCGGACCGCGCTCTCAGCATCGATAATATCAGGAAGATGATGGCCTATACTGAGCAGATCGGCATGACGACCAGCATCTGCTACTGGGTCAGAAAGCAGCTTCAGATCAGCGCGGATCTGATTCCGGTCATCAACGCGAACGGCTTCCAGTGCCTGGGGTACCAGTCGAAGCTCTTTACGGGTCCGGAAGCATGAACGGAGGCCCCGTCAGGAAGAGCGGTTCTCCCCGCCCGGCGGGAGAGGGAGAGACGCCGGACGTCTCCGTACTTATGTATGTTTACAACCATGAGCGCACTCTGGTGCAGGCGATCGAGAGCGTGCTCATGCAGCGGGGCAGCTTTACGGCGGAAATCATCATCCACGACGACGCCTCTGAGGACGGCTCGCAGGAGGTCATAAAAAAGTACGCGGCTGCTTATCCGGGGCTCATTTTCCCGATCCTTCAAAATGAGAATCAGATGGGACAGGGAATCAATATCGTCGACCGCTATGTGATGCCCCGGGTGAGGGGACGGTATATCGCCCACTGCGAGGGGGATGATTACTGGACGGATCCGGATAAGCTGAGGCGGCAGATCCGATTTCTGGACCGGCACCCTGCATTTTCGGGCGTCTCTCACAGCTGCGAGGTGGTGGACAGGGACGGAAAGCCGCGCAGGGCGGAAGGCGTGTCCGGACGCGTGACGGCGGGCGGCCATTTTGCCCCCTATCCGGGACCTAAGATCTATACGCTTCGGGATCTCGCCCTGGAGGGGCGGATGCCCGGGCAGACGGCGGCGGTCGTCTACAGAAGCAGCTGTCAGACGGGAATGAGCGGGACGGCCCGGGAGGCCTACGGCGCCCTGCGGGCGGTGTTCGGCGACCGGAGAAGGACGCTTCTCATCCTCCTGAACGGCCCCGTCTTTGTCAAAAACCGCGCGATGAGCGCCTATCGGTACGCGCCGGAATCCGGCGGGAGCTGGAACGCGCGCATGCGGGGCAGAAATCTCGCCGGACGGCTCTTCCTGCAGGAGACCGATTTCAGGAGGTTTGCGGCGGAGGAGTTCGGCGTCCGCCTGCGAAATGACTACGCACTGTTCGGCTACGGCACAATGGCGCTTCTGCGGCGCGTTTTAAGGGGAAATGCAGCCGACCGGGATCAGTTTTCCCTCATTCTCGCGGAAACCGGGGGCGCGGCGGGGTTCGCCGCCGTGATGTGCCGCTCTCTTCCGGGGGCCCTTCGCGCGGCAGCCGAAAGGGAGGCGGAGAGGATTACCGAACTGCCTCGGAAAGCGGGGCCTGTAACATAAGGGGAAGGAGTGTCAGTTGCCTGTGGGCGGAAATCAGACGTCGGACAGATCCATAAAGAATCAGGTGATGAGCGGCCTTCTGTGGCGCTATCTTGAGCGGTGCGCCGCACAGGGCGTGCAGCTTCTCGTCACCCTGGTTCTGGCCAGGATTCTTGAGCCGCAGGATTTCGGAGCGCTCACCCTGGTGATGGTATTCCTCAATATCGCGCTCGTGTTTGTGCAGAGCGGATTCGGCACCGCGCTCGTCCAGAAGGCGGCGGTGACGAACGGGGAGTTTACGACGGTGCTGCTCTTCAGCGCCGGCCTGGGCGGCGTGCTGGCGCTGGGGATTCTGGCCGCGGCGCCCTGGGTCAGCCTGTTCTTCCGCTATCCGGAGCTCACCCCGGTGATCCGGGTTCTGGCGCTCACGCTTCCTCTCGGCGGCGTGAGCCATGTCCTTCAGTCCTATGTCACGCGCCGTATGGAATTCAGAAAGATCTTTGTCGCCACGCTGATCGGGAGTTCCGCGTCGGCGGTCCTCAGCATCAGCGCCGCACTCCGCGGGCTGGGGCTCTGGTCTCTTGTTATCCAACAGCTGTCGAGCCAGATCATATCCGCCTCCGTGCTCTATGTGATAAGCGGCTTCCGGGTCGGAAAGAGGACCCCTCTTTCTTCCATGAGGGGCATTTTCTCATACGGGTGGAGGCTGCTCGTATCCGGTCTCATTGACAGCATTTACGGAAATCTCTACACGCTGGTCATCGGCAGAACCTTTTCGTCGGTTGACGTCGGCTACTTCGACCGAGGCAGGCAGTTCCCCGCGCTCGTCATCACAAATGTGAACGCGACCATCCAGTCCGTCGCCTTCCCCGCTCTCGCGAGAAGGCAGTCCGACCCGCCCCGCGTGAAGGAGATGACGAGAAGGCTGGTGAAGACGGGAACCTATGTGATCTTTCCCTGTATGGCGGGCCTCGCCCTCATCTCGGAGCCGCTCGTGCGCCTTCTCCTCACGGAAAAATGGCTGCCGGCGGTGCCGTATCTCCGATATTATTGCCTGATCTACGCGCTCTGGCCGGTCTTTACCGCGAACCTGCAGGCGATCAGCGCGATGGGGCGAAGCGACATTTTCTTAAGGCTCGAGGTGATCAAAAAGGCTCTTGGCGTCGCCATTTTGTGCGTGACGCTGCCCATGGGGCTGCGGGCCATGATGATCGGAAGCTGCGTGAACGCGGTGCTCGGCCTCTTTGTCAACGCGGCGCCGAACGGGCGCCTCATGCGCTACAGCTTCGCGGAGCTGTTTGCCGACATGGCCCAGCCGGCCGTGCTCACCGCGATTATGGCGGCGGGGATCCGGGGCGCCGGATGGGGAACGGCGGCCGTCCTGGCCGGGATGGAACGCGGCGGCGCGCATATCCCCGGCGGAATGTCGGATTTCATTCTGATTGTCGTGCAGATCGCGGCCGGCATGGCGGTTTATCTCGCGGCATCGGTTCTTGGCAGATCGGAGAACCTGCGCTACCTGACCGGTGCCGTGAAAGAATTTGCGGGCAGATCCGCACGGGCGGAGGGGGAAGTATGACGACAGGGATCATGCAGCCCTATTATTTCCCCTATATCGGCTACTGGCAGCTGATGAACCGGGCGGACCGCTACGTGATCTACGATGACGCCGCCTTTATCAAGGGAGGGTGGATCGCGAGGAACCGCATTCTGATCAACGGGGCGCCGTCCTTTATCAATGTGCCGCTTTCAGGGGCGGGCAGCGGCCGGCCGATCCGTGAGATCAGGGCGGACATCACGCCGCGGTCCGTGCGGAAGACCCGGACGAAACTCGAATGTGCCTATCGCAGGGCCCCGTATTACGGGGAGGTATATCCGGTGGTCACCCGCATGCTGGACGCGGCGGCGGAGCAGGAGGGACTGGCGGATTATCTGTCCGTTCTCATCCGGGAAATGGCCCGCCTCCTCAATATCCGCGCCGAATTTTCACGCTCGTCGGATTTATCCCGCGGGAAAGAGCTGCGGGGACAGGACCGCGTCATTGAAATCTGCAGGGAGCTGAACACCGATGTCTATCTGAACGCGATCGGGGGGATGCATCTTTACCGCGCGGCGGATTTTCAGGCGGCCGGGATGGAGCTCCGCTTTCTCCGGACGGACCCGATTTCGTACCGGCAGTTCGGAGGCGCCTTCTGCCCGAACCTGTCGATCATAGACGTGCTGATGTTTAACGGGTGGGAAGGGACGCGGGCACTGCTTGATGCCTGCGATGAGATCCCGGGAATATGAGGTTCCGGGAATATGAGATCCCGCGAATATGAGATGGAACAAATGGACATGGGAGAATATCGGAAACTTTTTGACGGCATCCACACGGAGCTGTCGGACTATTTTTTCCGCTGGTACTTTGACCGGCCCTTCGCGGTGACGCCGCAAAGAGACGGTGAGCTGGGGCGGATTTCGGATCTGCTGCACCGCTTTCTGCAGTTTTACGCGGGGCATTACAGGGAATATCTGGACATTATACCCTATGAGGACCGCGTCCTCCGGTATCTGGAGATGCAGGAGGCGTACGGCCCTTACAGGGCGGGAACCGCCCGGATTGACTATATCATCGGTGATGACGGGGGGATCCGGGTCTGTGAGATCACGTCCCGCTTCTTCGGAAACGGTTACTTTCTCTCCTTCTTCGCGGATAAAAAGGGGAGGGAGCTGGCGGAGGAGATCACCGGCAGGGAGGCGTATGAGCCGGACGGAAGTGCGCGCGGCCTGGCGGGGATGTTCCCGGAGACCGCAGCGGGAGACGCAGCGGACGGTGCCGCGTCTCCTCCCGGACTCAGAATGGAGTCACTGCTTGCCGCCTTCGCGGATCTGGCCGCTGACCGCGATCAGATCTTTGTGCTGAAAAGCGCGGACCGGTCCGACTCGATCCGGCTCTACGTTCCCTTCTACCGGGCCCTCGGAAAGGAGGTCACGGTGCTGGAGGCGGATGAGGTGCCGGACGCGGCCCGAAGCGGCGCATTTGAGAAGAGTCTTGTGCTGAGTGCTCTGAACCAGAGGGATCTTCTCGCCATGCCGGACGACGTGATCCGAAGAATCATAGACGCGGGCCAGTACAACGACTTCCGAAGCGTCTTTCTCGCGCACGACAAGCGGGTGCTCTCCCTGCTTTTTTCGGACAGCGTGACGGACCGGATCTTTACGCCGGAGGAAACCGGCTTTATCCGCCGGCACGTGATTCCGACATATCTTTTCGGAGAACATGAGGAAAAATGGGCCGACGCGAGGCGCGCCCGGAACGGGTACATTTTAAAGCACCGCGCGCTGGGAAAGAGTGAGATGGTATATGCGGGGTGTATGACTCAAAAGGAGGAGTGGGAGCGCCTCTTTGAGGATTCCCCGGACAGGGAGGCGCCGGTCCGCGGCATGATCCTTCAGCCCTTTATCCGGCAGCGGGAGATCCCGAATACCTGGGAGGGAAAGGCGTATACGGAATATGTCTCGGGGACCATTCTTCTGTTTGACGGGAAGTATTACGGAACCGGGCTCTTCCGGTCCTCATCCCTGCCCGTGCTGAACAAGGGGGACGACCGGAAGGCCGGATATGTAGTGACAGGTGATACGGACGCGTTCGGAGGAAGAGTTCTTCTGCTCTAGGGCGGAGATCTCTTACTCGTCGAAAATGGATCTCGTCTTTACGACCTCCACCTTTTTGATGCTTCCGTCGTGCATTTCCTCGACCCGCATCGTGGCGTCGCCGATCTGGACACAGGCGCCGACCTCGACCGGTGTGTCCTGCTTCTTCATGTGTTCGCGCAGAACGTCGCAGAGCAGGCGAGAGCCGTCCGCCGGGATGCTGAGGCCGTAGATGAGATTCATTTTCCGGATCGGTGTCTGGCCGCTGCACAGGATCTGCTCGTGTTCGCGGAAGCTGGAGAAGAGGTACTTTTTGATGGCGAAGAGACCTGCGAGGGCCAGGACGCCGAACAGGGTCTCAAGCGGCTCGGGCTGCTCGGCGATCATATGTCTCGAGATCGCGAAGAGCAGCACCTCGATGATGGTGCCGGGGGTGTGGTGGAACAGCATTTTCGCGAACTCGATTCCGATCGCGAGGTTCATGACCTGTGTGATGTAATAGGACACATTTCCGGTCGCGAAGCCCTGCTGCAGGAAGGTCATGAAAATGAGCCGCAGCGCGAGAATGGCAATTACGATAACAAGAAAGACAGAAAGAAAGACTTCCATGCCGGAGAGAATGTGATTCAGTACGCGTCTTGCAGCATGCATGCCGGCCTCCTTCCCCCGCCGGGGTGCGGTCTGGTATGATTGATGATGGTTTTATTATATCGGATAATGCGGCCGGGAGGCAACGCCGAGTGTGAGGAGTCTGAACCGCACAGGAAAGGAGAAAACAGATCATGAGTAGTACAAAAATCGGAATCCTCGGAGCCGGGACGTGGGGCATGGCGCTCGCCAGAATGCTCACCAACTGCGGACATGATGTGACGGTCTGGTCCGCCCTGCCGGAGGAGATCGACGAGATGCGCCGGACGAGGCGTCAGAGAAATCTGCCGGACATGGTCATACCGGAGGCGACAAAGTTCACGAAGGAGATAGAGGAGGTGTGTGCGGACAAGGAGATCCTCCTGTTTGCCGTCCCGTCCGTATTTGTGCGGAGTACGGCACGAACCGCGGCTCCCTTTGTGAGGAGCGGCCAGACCATCGTGGACGTCGCGAAGGGAATTGAGCCGGATACGCTTTTATCTTTGACGGAAGTGATCGGTGACGAGCTTCGGAAGAGCGGGGCCGGGGAGAACAATCCCCTGGTGGCCCTGTCGGGCCCGACGCACGCAGAAGAGGTGGCGCAGGATCTGCCGACGACGATCGTGTCGGCGAGCAGGGATATGGCCGCGGCGGAGAAGGTGCAGGATGTGTTCATGAATTCATGCCTCCGCGTCTACACCAACCCGGATATCCGGGGCGTGGAGCTCTGCGGCGCCATGAAGAACATCATCGCGCTCGCCTGCGGCATGATG
>CAYLHR010000103.1:0-7596 GCA_964383335.1 uncultured Lachnospiraceae bacterium | reverse complement strand
CCCCCAACGCGGAAACTTCTGCCCAAAGGAAAAATCGGGCTGATTCGCAAACCATACTTCGCGAATCAGCCCGTCCGAAGCTGCCTCACTGATCAATCCGGTCCACCGTCACGGCGGGAATGGTGATCGTCGCCCCCATCGTCGACTCGTAGCTGTACAGGCCCAGAGACGTGCCGTACACCGTAATCTGATCATTCTCCAGCACGCGGGAGGTTACGATATCCTGCGAATATTCGCAGTAAAGGATCGTGTCGTAGTCGCTGTTCACGGCGAGGCGGACATGCACGATGCCGCTGCCTTCCAGGACCTGCAGAACCTTTCCGGAGAACTTGATCTTCTTCCCTTCATATTCGTCAGGCGTCCTGGCCAGCTGGTCGTAGGTAATGCCGGTCTCATAGCCCTTGGCCTCCTCCGCCTGCCGCGCCGCCTCCTCTTCGGCCGCTTTCGCCGCCGCGGCCGCCTCTTCTTCGGCTTTCCTGGCGGCCTCCGCCTCCTCGATTTCCCGCTTCTCCTGTTCTGCCTTCGCTTTTTCCGCCTCGGCCTGGGCCGCGGTCATCTCCTCGAAGGGCTTCATTTTCTTTTTATAGTCCTTCAGCTCTTTTTTCGCGGTGTCCCGCTCCTTCTCAGTCTTCTCAAGGAGGGTCTGACAGCTCTCAAGCTCCTCGCCCTTCTCTTTCAGCTCCGTCCGGACGCCGCTTAAAGCCTCCTCCGCCTCAGACAGCGATGCCTCCGTCTCCTTCAGCTGACTCTCCGCCGTCTCAAGTCCGGACTGCGCCGCGTCTCTCTCCTTTACTGCGGCGTCGTACTCCTCCTGCTTGACATAGCCGCATCCGCCGAGGCAGACGGCCAGAATCAAAACCGCAGCAGCTCCCGTAAATTTTCTTCTCATCGCCGGCTCCTTCCCCTGATGTGCAGATGCAGCGCGCATCTGCCTTTTTGTCTGCAAGGACAGCATAACAGGGAACCGGGCGGGGCAGGTCGCCGGAGCGGCGACATTTTTCCGGCCTTCGCGGCATCATATCATGTTATCGTCCTACGGCGGACCGGCGTTCATGTTATCTTCCTCCGGCGGACCGGCGTTCATGTTACTACCCACCGCCGGACCGGCGTTCATGTTACCACCCTCCGGCGGACCGGCGTTCATGTTATCTTCCTCCGGCGGACCCGCATGCTCCTCCTGCGCACGCATCCCTTCCTCCGCCGCGCGGATCCGCTCAAGGCTCTCGTAATACCGCGTCACGGCGTGGTTCAAAAGCCAGGAAGACGCGGACGCGTCATAGCCTGAGTCCGGCTCCGTCACAAGCGCGAGATCCAGCACCCAGCCCGCCAGGTCGATCACCGCGTCGCTCCACTCCCGGAGCTCCGGCGGGGGTACGGGAGTATCCGTTATCCGGATGAACAGGTCGAACACGCTGCGCCGCCAGCTGCCGTAACGGTCCCGCAGGTCGGAAAGGAGAAGCTCGCCGTTCTGCCACCCGCGGAGATCCGTGATAAACTGTTCCGCGCGGCTGACAATCAGACCGAGAAGCTTCTGCAGATCCGCGCGTCCATAGTCCGGCGCGGCCTCCTCTCTCATCCTCCGGACAGCTTCGTAGGAGGGATTCTGCCAGATATAGATCTCCTCCGTCAGATGACGCCGGACGCAGGCGTGGGACGTCCGGCGGAACAGGCGCCGCCGCGTCTCCCGGTCCTTCGCCCAGAGTCCGTAAGCGAAATAGGTGCTGTCCTCCATGTCCGCCGCATCCCGGCCGCAGTAGCACCACACCGCGCCCGCGCCCCTCCCGTCGAAGGTGACGCCGGAGCGGCCCGTCAGACTTCCGATGCGCCGCAGCCTGCGCGACACCAGGGAGGTGATCCGGCAGACCCGCTCCGGATCCGGTCCGTCCGGCACGCAGACAAATGCGGCAATTCTTCTCATCTCCCCGCTGTTCAGCGGCTTCACGTCGTAGAGCTCATATCCGTCTCCGCTAAGAACCGTCCGGGGCTGCGCGGGACGCGTTTCATCCTCCACCTGAAAAAAGACCGTCCCGCCCATGTCTGCGCGGAACTGCGGGTGCTGGAGACAGCCCTCATTTTCACCGGCGCGCATACTGCTCCGGATCTCTTCCATCATGGCGTACAGGGATTTTCTCCCCTTCCACCTGCCCTTCTTTGAGAGCATGGCGGTGCAGACAGCGGACGTAAACCGGCTGGAACCGCCGTCCGGATTCAGCCAGGACAGCTCGTCCGGGGCGGAGGAAGCCAGGATGGCGGTGCCTCTTCCCGAAAAATGGCCCGCCGTCTCATCCTCTCTCATCTCCGCCGTCCCGTCCGCCCGGGCATTTCCGGCGAAGCAGCAGTCGAGAATCAGGATCCTGCTCCTGCTTCTCATCCCGCCGATATAGTCCGTAAGGCTGCGGATATCCAGAGACCTGTCCGAAAAACGAACCGCGCTCCCGGATCCGTGTCCCGAAAAATAGAGAAGAAAGACATCCTCCTCCCCGAGCATGCCCGAAAACTCCCCGAGGGCCCGGGCGAAGCTCTCAAGCGACACCTCGCCGTCCTCCCCCAGGCTCCTGATATCTCCCTCCTCAAACCGCAGTCCCCGGACCAGCGCGCCGCGCATCATCGCGAGATCCGCACGGCAGGCCGGAAGAGGCGGCAGATCCGCCTCCCGGCAGCGGCTGACCGATACGAGAAGGGCGTATTTTCTGCCTGTCATCCGGACTCTCCCTCCCGCTTCGACTGCATGAGTTCCTGCTTTTTCTTTCTGCTCAGCTCCACGATCGCGCTCAGCGCCTCCGCCTCGTGATTCGGCTCCCTGTACTCGTCCACCGCGTAGACGTGCATATTCCGAATCTGTTCATCACTCATATCGGCGAGTATACACGCGATTTCGCCGATCTTCGCGCATCTGTCCCTCGCGGTCCGGCCCGTTTCCTGTTCCTGTTTCTTCATCTGCTCACTCCCGCCTGACAGCATCATGATAGGGGTCAACCGGATACATATCCGAGGTCATTGTATAAAAAATGCGGCCGTCCGGGGTCGCCGTCACGGCGACATTTGGCGCTCCGCGCGATCAGATCAGCAGGGGCAGCTGATATTCATACAGGGTATAATTCACCGCGTCAATGTCATAGACGCGGTGCTCTATAAAGAATTTCACGATGAGATCCGCCCGGCTCCCCGGCGAAAAGGCGTACTCCGCCCTCGAAAGGAGGTCCTTCGTCTCCTCCATGTCGAGACGGAGGGCAATCGCCAGGGCCAGTATCGTCGATTTCCGCGGGTGATAGGCCGGATTGCTGCGGATCTTGGAGAACAGCTTCCGGTCCATACCGGCGCGCTTGTAAACTTCCGTGTCGCTCATGCCGCTCGCAGCGATCAGCTCGAACAGCTTCTCGTGAAAGGACGCGCCCATCTCCGCCATGAGGTCACTGAGATTCCGCTCGTCCGATGAGGACAGATAATCCTTTGCCGCCGCGGCAGGCAGATCCCGCGCGACGGGCCGGACCTCCCCTGCCTGAGGCTTCTTCACGGGCCGCACTTCCTCCGCGGTCTGTACTTTCGCCCCGGCCTGCACTTCCTCCGCGGTCTGCACTTTCTCCGCGGCCCGCGCTTCCGCCCCGGTGGCAGAGGGCATCCCGTGCTCACTCAGATATACAGCCAGTTCCTTAAGCAGCTTCTCATCCATGCCCCATCTCCGCCCGTATCAGTTCAATCAGACGATCCAGCTGCCGGTTTGCCTCACGGATGTCCGAAAGCTCCGCCAGCAGCGCCTCCCGCTTCTCAAGAAGCAGGTCCTCATTTTCAAGCAGTTCCTTCATTGTGTACGGGAATGAGCCCCGTATGGAGGAGATCTCGGCCTTAAGCTCCCGCGTCAGCTTCTGCAGGCGGACCAGCAGGGCCCTCAGCTTCTCCAGATCCTCCGGCGTGTCGAAATAGCGCTCCTCCGGCTGCTCCGTCCCCTCCAGCTCCTCCCAGATCCGTTTCAGCGCGTCCAGGTCTCCTCTCTCATAGGCGGCCCGCGCCTCGTTCAGGAGTTCCTTCTCGCGCTCGGTGACGGTCCCTCCGGGCCTGGCGTCCGGATGCAGCCGCTTCACGATCCTGCGGTAGAGTTTTTTGATGGCCTCAGCGACCCTGTTCCTTTTCCGGGCGGGACCGGTGTCTCCGTCTCTGTCGTCCTCCCCGGACTCCTCCCCCTCTCCGCGATGACCGTCCGCGTCTCCGTCTTCTCCGCGGGATCCGCCCGCATCTCCGTCCTCTCCGCGGGAGCCGTCCGCATCTCCGTCCTCTCCGCGGGAGCTGCCCGCATTTCCGTCCTCTCCGGCAGAGCTTCCCGCCCGCCCGGACGCGCCGGTTCCGTCATCCTCTTCAGAGAATCCGTCATCCCCGGACGCGCCGCCCTCATCGGTCGCGCCGGAGCCGCTGCGGGACCACCAGGTCTTCTCCCAGTTTTTCCGGGTCTTCTCCCCCTCCCGCGCCTTCCGGCGCAGGTCCTCCTCAAATGCCTGCTTCTCCCTGCCGGCCTGCTCCGCCGCCGTCTCGTAGGACGGCGTCTCCCGGCGGTTGAGCTGCGCCCGGAGGAGCTCCAGGATCCGCTGCTTTTCCTGCAGATACAGCTTAGCAGCCAGGATCTCCCGCTCCACCGAACCGATCTCTTTTTCATAAATCGCGCGGAGAGCCGGACAGACGCGGCAGGTCAGGTCGTCCCGGAGGGCGGCAAGACGCGCGATCTCCGCGCGGAGCCGGTTGATTTCCGCGGTCAGCCGTTCAAATTCGGATATAGTGGGAATGATCTGGTCTTGTGTTCGCGGATCCATGTCCCGCTCCTTTCTGATGCCCGGGAGATGCCCCGTAAACCGCCGGCCGGCCTCACGTCTCGATCCCGGCCGCGCGGAGCACTTCGTGTTTCATCTCCTCCGCCCCGGCCGCCCCGCGCTCCGCGGCGAAATAAAAGGCCCTGTAGGCCGTCTCGTCATCCTTTTCCGCGGAAACGGACCGCCCGTCCCGGCTCTCGTACACGCCCCTCATGCAGGTCCTTCCGATCGATATGAGGGTCTCCGCCGTATCCGGCCCTTCGGCCGCGTACTTCACATATGTGAGTGCCTCCTTAAAGAGGGCTCCGGCCGCGCCGGTCCTCGTCTCCTCATCAACCGATCCCAGTATATCCCGGAGCAGAACGCACTCCGCGAGCCGGGCGCACACCTTCAGCATGGACGCATTTGTCTCCTCCCGCATCTTTCCGGCGTGCCAGCTGTTATAGAAAAGAGCCAGCATCAGACAGCCGTTCTCACGGACCTGATACAGCCCGTCCGTCCCGTCAAGCGCGGCAAATGCGGCCGGCGAAAAATCACCGGTGTACCCGATAAAGGATCCGAGAAAAAGAACGGCGATCTCCGTATCCCTCACGTCCCTCCCCTGTGCCCGGGCCAAAGCCAGATCCCGGTCCACCTCCCGGTCCACCATTTCTGTCCTCTCATCCTCCGGCAGGCTTTTTATCCTTTGCAGCTCCTCCGCCGACTCCAGCCGGAGCAGGGTCTGAAGGCTCTGATCGCGGGCAGCCTCTACCGATTTATCAGGCCTGAACACGACCCTGGAAAGAGCAAAATCTTCCTCCGCGAAGGAGACGCCGTATTTTGCCATGACGCCGAGCACCTCATTAAGGCTCTTCCTGCCCAGATTTCTCACGTGTGACATATCCTCTTCCGAGCGGTCCATGATGTCTCCGAGGAGGACCATCCCCGCCCGCCTCAGGCAGGAATAGGTTCTGACGCTGAGATGAAGATTTTCGAGCGGAAGCATTCTTACCCTGTCGCGCTGTCTCCGCTCCGTCTCGGAGCGCTCCAGACGGCGGTAGAGCTTCCAGGTCAGTCTGCATATCGTCTCAGGCTCCGGCTCCGCCCCGGCATCTCCTCCATCTCCCGCCGGAGCATCCGCCCCGTCCTCCGCCGGGACATCCGCGCCGTTCACCGCCGGGACATCCGCACCGTTCACCGCCGCCGGCTCCAGCCCCAGCTCCGCGGCGCAGGCAGAGAGCGACGAATCGGCGAGATCCGGAAGGTGAACCCTCACCATCTTCTCCGTGTCAATCACGTGGTTGGAGAAGGGCTTCCCGAGCAGGACGCCGTAGGCCTCCTCCAGCTTCCGGAGCGGCTCTCCCCCGATCCCGTGCGAGACGAGGGGCAGATATCCGGTGAATTCGTCAAAGGCGCGGCACATTTCCCGCAGCTCCTCCCGGGAGGCCTCCCCGCCCGGCATCCTCTCAAAATACCCACGCTCCTCCCCGTTGATCACCTTGACCGCGGCCAGGCCGCAAAGCCCGCCGGACGGGGCGAAGAAAAGCGCGGCGGCCGCGTACGAGGCCCCCTCCCCGTGCCGGGGAATCCGCGTCAGATCCTCGGGCCCGGTGTACTCGCGCATGTAGAGGTCCACGAAGAAGCGGAAGGGCGCGTTCTCTTCTTCGTAATAGCGGCCGGGCTGCTCCTTCACGAGGCCGTAAAAATACTTGCCCGCGTCGAGGAGCGCGCAGACGACCATGTTCTGTGCCCGCGGCAGATACCCCAGCTTCCGCCCCTTCGCGTCGATCACGATGACAGCCTGCCCGTCGAAGCGGTTGTCCGTCTCGTGAAGCAGGGTGACCCGCTCTCCCGGCTTCAGGTCCCCCATGATCTCCTCCGCCCCGCCCAGGTAGCGGGAGCCGACTATGGCCTGTTTTCCCAGCAAAATGTCCCGCGTCATCACGGCCGGAATTCCCGCGCCGCTGTGCAGAAGCTCGCTTAAGCCCGCACCTGCCGAAAGAGAAAGCTCGCTCATCATCCGAAATCCTCCCGCATACAGTATAGCAGATCGCGCTTTCTTTTGGTCGCCGTCCGGGCGACACCGTTCACTGTCAAAGCGGGGATGTGCCATGCGCACTGCTGCTCACGCCCCGGCTGAAAAACCGCGCGAAAAAGAGGCGTTCCCCGGCGCCGCGCGGCACCGAAGAAACGCCTCTTATAAACGGCCGTATATTCCGGCCTTTCCGGTCAGTAGAGATTGCAGACCAGCTCTTCCGTTCCGCCGGTCCGGGCATTTTCAAATACGATCCGGAATTCATACAGTCTGCCCTTTTTCAGGGCGGGAACGGTGAGCCTCGCGGAGGAGAGCCCCGCCCCCTCCATGCTCCAGCGCCTGTCGCCGTTGATATCCGCAAAGAGGACGGACCTGACCTTCCATCCCTCCGCCGGGACTACTTTGAGTTTTCCCGCCTTCCCGCTCTTCTTAAGCCCGTAGGAGGCGAAGCGGCTCTTCGCGAACAGCTTCTTCAGACTGCCCGTCCGGACGCCCGTGAAGCGGATGGATTTGGCCGGATTCTTATATTTTCTGACGCGGAACACCGTCTTGTAGGTCTTCCCTCCGGCCTTAAACGAGAGGGTCGCCGTGCCCTTCCTCTTCGCCGTCACGTCGATCTCGAGCGCCGACTCGTACACATTTGCCAGCTTCTTTCCCTTCGAGAAATTATCCGATGTCTTCCGGTCCACGCGCCTGGCAAATTCCACATCGAGCACTTTTTTGTTGCTGCTATTTATGGAAGTCACCTTCGTCCGCCTGGTAATGCCGTTGACCTCATCCGGAATG
>CAYLHR010000102.1:6034-7643 GCA_964383335.1 uncultured Lachnospiraceae bacterium | reverse complement strand
GGCGGGAGGCGGTTCCTTCTGCCCCGGCTGCTCACGCTTGTATCACTTGCGCTTCTTTTCGTGTATACGCCCCCGGCGGTGGTCCAGCTCGTCCTGTCACTGGTCCTCAATTTCCGGATTCATCTACGCATGAGGGAGGTGTCCGGCGAGGCGGTCCGGGGATTTCAATGCGTCCTGAGGCTGCTGGAGGCAGCCGACCGCCTGCGGAAGCTTCCGCTTTCGGAGGTGAACGGGATGCGGGAGGAGATGGACCGGATCGTGTCCTCCTTTTCGGATTTCCGCCGGGGCTCCTTCTGGGTCGCGCGGGGCGGAAGCGTGGGAACCGGTCTCGCGGACGCGGTTCTCGAGTATATCAAGATGTTTTTTCACGTCGATCTCATCCGCTTTGACGTGATGCTGAAGGAGTACCGGAAGAGGAGGGAGGACGCGGTGTCCCTGCTCCTCCTCGTCGGGGGAATGGACGCGGCGCAGGCGGCGGCGGATTACCGGGCCGCCCACCCGGACTTCTGCATCCCGGACATCACGGACCGGACGGAGGGCGGAGGGCGCAGGGCGTCGCTTTGCGTCCGGGATCTGGTGCATCCCCTGCTCTCGGATCCGGTTCCGAATTCCATAGAGACGGATCGGGAGATTCTGCTCACGGGCTCGAACGCCTCCGGCAAGTCGACCTTCCTTAAGAGTGTGATTCTGTCCGCCGTGATGGCGCAGAGTATTCATACGGTCCCGGCGTCGGCCTACCGGGCCTCCTTCTTCCGGATCTATACCTCCATGGCGCTGACGGATAATCTGAGCGGGGGCGAGAGCTATTTTATTGTGGAGATCCGGTCGCTTAAGAGAATCTGTGACGCCGCAGAGACGGACGGACCGCCGGTTCTGGCTGCGGTCGACGAGGTTCTCCGGGGCACCAATACCATCGAGCGCATCGCAGCCTCCTCCCATATCCTGAAGAGTCTTGCCGTGCCGAATGTGCTCCTTTTTGCCGCGACGCACGACATCGAGCTCGCCGGCCTGCTCGCGTCCGACTACCGGAACTTTCACTTCGGGGAGAGCGTCCTTGAGGGAGACGTCCGCTTCGACTATATCTTAAGAGAGGGAAAGGCGGAGGGAAGAAACGCGCTCCACCTGCTGCGCGCGTCCGGCTACCGGGAGGATGTCGTCTCCGGCGCCGCCGGGACGGCGGAGCACTTCGAGGAGACGGGGGAGTGGAGACTCTGAGGGCGGACATCATGAAGCACCGCCGCGTCTTGCGCTTATGCGGAGCATTGTGCTATAGTAAATGTTTGACGACCCGGACCGGGGAGGATTCAAGGAGAGGACACGGAAGAAGATGAAAAGCTACGGAGTGAATGAACTCAGACAGATGTTTCTGGATTTTATCGAGAGCAAGGGCCATCTTGTGATGAAATCCTTCTCTCTTGTTCCGCATAACGACAGGAGCCTCCTGCTCATCAACGCGGGCATGGCTCCTCTTAAGCCGTATTTCACAGGCGCCGAGGTGCCGCCGAGGACGCGGGTCACCACCTGCCAGAAGTGCATCCGCACAGGTGATATTGAAAATGTCGGACATACGTCAAGACACGGCACATTTTTCGAGATGCTCGGCAATTTC
>CAYLHR010000102.1:0-6024 GCA_964383335.1 uncultured Lachnospiraceae bacterium | reverse complement strand
AATAAGGAGGCCATTCACTGGACATGGGAGTTCCTGACGGATGTCGTGGGTCTCGATAAGGACAGACTGTACCCCTCCGTCTATCTCGATGACGACGAGGCCTTCGAGATCTGGAATAAGGAGATCGGCGTTCCGGCCGAGCGGATTTACCGTTTCGGCAAGGAGGACAATTTCTGGGAGCACGGCGCGGGTCCCTGCGGCCCCTGCTCGGAGATCTACTACGACCGCGGCGAGAAGTACGGCTGCGGCAAGGACACCTGCGCGCCGGGCTGCGACTGCGACCGCTATATGGAGATCTGGAATGACGTCTTCACCCAGTTCGAAAATGACGGACACGGCAATTACACGACACTGAAGCAGAAGAATATCGACACGGGCATGGGTCTTGAGAGACTGGCCGTCGCGGTGCAGGACGTGGATTCCATGTTCGACATCGATACGATCCGCGCGCTCCGCGACAGAATCTGCCAGGTGGCCGGAAAGACCTATCACGAGAATGCGGATGACGACGTGTCCATCCGCGTGATCACGGATCACATCCGGTCCGCGACGTTTATGATCTCGGACGGCATCATGCCCTCCAACGAGGGACGCGGCTATGTGCTCCGCCGCCTGATCCGCCGCGCCGCGAGACACGGAAGAAAGCTCGGCATAGAGGGCTCCTTCCTGGCCGAGCTGTCGAAGACCGTGGCCGAGACCTCAAAGGACGGATATCCGGAGCTGAAGGAGAAGGAGGTCTTTATCTTCGAGGTGCTCTCCAAGGAAGAGGAGGCGTTCGGAAAGACCATCGACCAGGGACTCAGGATTCTCGCCGATCTGCAGAAAGAGATGGAAGCGGAGGGCACCTCTGTCCTTAACGGGGAGAAGGCCTTCGAGCTCTATGACACCTACGGCTTCCCGCTTGACCTCACTAAGGACATTCTCGAGGAGAAGGGCCTCGGCGTCGACGAGGAGGCCTTCGCGAAGTGCATGGAGGAGCAGAAGACCCGGGCCAGAACCGCCCGCAAGGGGACGAATTACATGGGCGCTGACGCCACGGTGTACGATGAGATCGACCGTGACATCACATCCGTGTTCACGGGATATACCGGCATCTCCGGCGAGTCGGAGATCACGGTGCTGACGACGGAGAGCGAGGTCGTGCAGGCCCTCGCCGACGGCGACAGGGGAACGGTCATTGTGAACGAGACGCCCTTCTACGCCACCATGGGCGGTCAGGAGGGAGACACCGGCGTCATCAGGACGGCCGGCGGCGAATTCTGCGTGGAGACGACGATTCCGCTCCGCGGCGGGCGCATCGGTCACGTCGGAAGGGTCGTCTCCGGCATGCTGAAGGTCGGGGACCGCGCCGAGCTGCTTGTCAGCGGAGACGGACGGCACGCGACCGAGAAAAACCACAGCGCGACGCATCTTCTGCAGAAGGCGCTTAAGGTCGTCCTGGGCGATCACGTCGAGCAGAAGGGCTCCTATGTGGATCCGGCGAGACTGCGCTTTGACTTCGTTCACTTCAAGCCCATGACGCGGGAGGAGATCGAGCAGGTCGAGCAGATCGTCAATGACCGCATCCTCGACGCGCTCGAGGTCCGGACGGACATCATGTCCATCGAGGATGCCAAGAAGACGGGCGCGATGGCGCTCTTCGGCGAAAAATACGGCGAGGAGGTCCGCGTCGTCTCGATGGGTGATTTCTCCAGGGAGCTCTGCGGAGGCACGCATGTTAAGAATACGGCCCAGATCCGGGCCTTCAAGATCGTGAGCGAATCCGGCATCGCGGCCGGTGTCCGCAGAATCGAGGCGCTCACGGGACAGGGCGTGTTCGACTACTACAAAAAGCAGGAGGCGCTCGTCGCCGAGGCGGCGAAGGTGCTTAAGGTATCCCCGTCCGACATCCTTACAAGGATCGGCCATCTGCAGGAGGAGCTGAAGAGCGCCCACTCCGAGATCGAGTCCCTGAAGGCGAAGGCGGCCATGGAGGCCATGGGCAATGCCGCATCCGACGCGGAAGAGATCGGCGGGATCAAGGTCGTCGTGCGGAAGCTCGCTGACGTCGACATGAACGGCATGCGGAATCTGAGCGACCAGCTGAAGGAGGAGCTCGGCGACTGCGTCATCGTGCTCGCGTCCGTGAACGGCGGCAAGGTGTCCCTCATGGCGGCGGCCAGCGACGGCGCGGTGAAGCGCGGCGCCCACGCGGGCAACCTCGTCAAGGCGGCGGCCCCGGTCGTCGGTGGAGGAGGCGGCGGACGGCCCAATATGGCCCAGGCCGGCGGAAAGGACCCCTCGAAGATCGACGAGGCGCTGGAGACGGCGAAGAAGACGGCGCGGGAGCAGCTGGGAGGCTGAATCTGCATGTTTCCGGGCCCGTCCGCGGATCATTTTAATAGATATTGACGAACGGACGGGACTGTGTGTATAATAGCAGATGTTTGAAATTACCCCATATGCGCAAAGGTCCGGCATAAAGGGAGCCGGATTTTACGCAGTAATATAGAATTGGGGGGAGGTGAAGCAAAGATATGGCAACCGTAATCGTGAAGGAAGGGGAATCTCTCGACAGCGCACTCCGCAGGTTTAAGCGCAGCTGTGCCAAGGCCGGCATTCAGCAGGAGATCCGCAAGCGCGAGCATTATGAGAAGCCGTCCGTACGCAGGAAGAAGAAGTCGGAGGCGGCTCGCAAGAGAAAGTACAACTAAATTGATGAAGAAGATCTCCCGCGCGGCATGCGCGGGAGATTTGTTATATTTGCATTCCGGCGCGCTGCTGTGATAGAATGCTCATACTATGTCTTATGATTTTCAGATTACAAATTACGAAGTGTCATCGGAGAAGATCCTTCATCCGATGACTTTTGTGATGCTCGGAGATCTTCACTCCGCTGAGCACGGCGCGGACAACTGCGACCTGATCGCCGCCGTGAGGGAGGCGGAGCCGGACGCGGTTCTGTGTGTGGGAGACATGCTGGTCGGAAAATCCTATGCGAGGATTCCGGAAACGGTCCGTGTGATGAGTGCCTTAAATCAGATCGCGCCGCTTTTTACGGTGAACGGCAATCACTGCACGCAGCTCCGCGAGTTTTATCCCAGGCTCTACCGCAGGTACATGAGGGGGCTTAAGAATGCCGGCGTCCGGGTCCTCAACAACCGGGACATGGTCTTTGAGATCGCCGGCAATCCGGTTCACCTCTACGGAATTGAGCTGAGCCGTGAGCTCTACAGGAAATTCCGGATTCCCTTCATGCCCTCGGACGAGGTGGAGCAGCTGGCCGGACGGTGTGATCCGGAAGTATTCTCCGTCCTTCTTGCCCACAATCCCCAGTTTGCCCGCCGGTATATGAAATGGGGGGCGGATCTTTCGGTGTGCGGACATTTTCACGGGGGCGTCATGCGCCTCTTCGGAAACCGCGTGCTGGTGAGTCCCTACGGCATCCCCTTCCCCAGGTACGGATACGGAAAATACACCGCCGGGGGGAAGACCGTCATCGTGACCTCGGGCCTCGGTGAACACACCATTCCGATCAGAATCCACAATCCCATGGAAATCGCGGTGATCCGCGTAAGGAGAGGAAAGCCGTGAGTCTTGCTGTTGAACTGGAAGTGTACGACGGTCCGCTGGACCTGCTTCTTTCGCTGATAGAAAAAAACAAGATCAATATTTTTGACATCCCGATTGTCGAGATCACTGATCAGTATCTCGCGTACGTGAGACAGATGGAGTCGCAGAATCTGGATGTCGTGAGCGAATTCATGGTGATGGCCGCTGAGCTCATCGCCATCAAGTGCAGGATGCTGCTTCCCGCCGACGAGGAGGAGGACGGCGATGAGGAGGATCCCAGAGAGGCGCTCGTCCGCAGACTTCTGGAGTACAAGACCTGCCGCTGCATGGCGGAGGAGCTGAAGAACAGAATGGGAGGGGCCGCCCGGCATATATATAAAGAAGATTCGGTTCCGCCGGAGGTCCGGAAATACAGGCCGGAGGCGGATCCCGCCGAGCTCATCGGGGATCTGACACTTGAGAAGCTGCACGAGGTATTCAGCTCCGTGATCCGCCGGCAGACGGACCGGATCGATCCTGTCCGCAGCCGCTTCGGGACCATCGAGCGCGAGGAGGTATCCCTGCCGGACAAGCTGGAGCAGGTCGCGGTGTTCGCCAAGCGGCGCGGCTCATTTTCCTTCCGCGATCTGATCAGCGGACAGTCGTCGAAGACACAGATGGTGGTGACGTTCCTGGCCGTGCTGGAGCTCATCAGCTACGGGTATATCCGCGTGTCCCAGAAGTCGCTGCGGGACGATATAGAAATACAGCAGATGCCCGACATGAGCCTCGAGCAGGTCCGGGAGCGGTTCGGCATGTCCGATATCGAGACGGAGGAAGCGGCCGGGTGAGGCTTTGTATCCGCGTTTTCGCGGTTTATGATTATCTTTTTAAAGGAAAGGATCATCTGTATGGATGAGGACAGATATTTTGCGGCAATAGAGGCAGTCCTCTTTGCCACCGGACGGGCGGTTTCAAAGGCGGACCTGGCCAGGGCGCTTGAGATCAGCGCTGAGGAGGCGGGAAAATGGGCCGCGTCCTTCATGGAGGCCTGGAACCGCGC
The DNA here is from genome assembly GCA_964383335.1 of uncultured Lachnospiraceae bacterium. Lineage (GTDB taxonomy): Bacteria > Bacillota > Clostridia > Lachnospirales > Lachnospiraceae > Chordicoccus. Next base: position 1,430 of record CAYLHR010000102.1, on the reverse strand, counting down.
GCCCCACGGGACGGAGGTCGTGGCGCTCGAGGACGCGTTTCAGATGTGCACACGGGCGGACTATTTCCCCGAGCTGATCCGCCTCGAGCTGAAGCCGCAGACGCCCAGGCTCACGGACGCCCTGCTCGAGACCCTGTCCGTGATCGCCTACAAGCAGCCCGTCACGAAGGGGGAGATCGAGCGGATCCGGGGCGTCAACAGCGACCACGCCGTAAACCGCCTGATTGAGTACCGCCTGGTGACGGAGCTGGGACGCGCGAAGCTGCCCGGCAGACCGATTCTTCTGGGAACGACAGAGGAATTTCTGCGGGTTTTCGGGGTGTCTTCCCGGGACAGCCTGCCGGAAATCAGCCCGGCTCTTAAGGACGATCTTCTTAAGGAGGCGGAGAACGAGGCGGGTGTTGTCGTATGAATAAGCGCGTTGAATCTATTGATTTCAGGTTGCATGACCCTAAAATGCGATGTACAATTACTTCGGTTTACTTTATAAGTTCAAGATGGAGGACATAAGATGAGTGAGACAACTGCAGCAGGCAGAAGGATTGCATCTCTGCTTGACGCAAACAGCTTTGTCGAGATCGGCGGCTGCGTCACGGCGCGGAATACCGACTTCAACCTTTCGTCCGCGAAGGCACCCTCGGACGGCGTGATCACGGGCTACGGGACGATCGACGGCAGGCTTGCGTATATCTACAGCCAGGATTCCTCGGTGCTCGGGGGAACGGTCGGCGAGATGCATGCGAAGAAGATATCCAGAATCTACACGCTTGCGGCCAGATGCGGTGCCCCTGTGATCGGTCTGATCGACTGCGGCGGCATCCGGCTTGAGGAGGCGTCAGACGCTCTGGACTCTCTGGGAAGAATTTTTTCCAAGCAGGCGCTGTCTTCGGGGCTGATCCCGCAGATTACGGCTGTTTTCGGAAACTGCGGCGGCGGTCTGTCCCTGATCCCTGCTCTTTCCGATTTCACATTCGTCGAGTCCGGAAACGGACATCTCTTCGTGAACACGAAGGATTCGCTCCCGGCCACGACGAAGGACGAGGCTGACAATACATCGGCGGAATTCCAGCTGAAGGCGGGGAACGCGGACTTCGCGGGCTCCGAGGCTGAGATCTGCGCCGAGATCAGGAAACTGGTCGGCCTTCTGCCCCAGAACAACGAGGACGAGGGAGAGGCTGAGTTCATCGAGGATGACCTCAACCGCCTGACGCCGGGCCTTGCCTCTACCATCAAGGATGCGGCTGAGACGCTTAAGATCTTATGCGACGGCGGCGTGTTCTTTGAGGCGAAGAGCGGCTGGGCGCAGGATATGGTGACCGGTTTCCGGCGTCGGGCAGCCGCTTGTGGATCAGCGCGGGCACGTCGAGCAGCCATGTCAAACCCATGAGCGTCGCGTACAGCACCAGATGCCGCTCGACGACCGACGGGTC
>CAYLHR010000101.1:0-7696 GCA_964383335.1 uncultured Lachnospiraceae bacterium | reverse complement strand
GGTGCGTCGAAGGGAGAGGGGCTCGGCAATCAGTTCCTGGCCAATATCCGCTAGAGCGACGCGATTGTGCATGTGGTCCGCTGCTTCGAGAACGACAATGTCATCCATGTCGACGGGTCTGTCGATCCGGCGAGAGACATAGAGACCATCAATCTGGAACTGATCTTCGCCGATCTGGAGGTGCTGGACCGCCGCATCGCGAAGACGGCCCGGTCCGCGAAATCGGGCGCCGACAAGAGCGCGAAGAAGGAGTACGAGGTGCTCCGGCAGATTCACGCCTGGCTCGAGGAGGGGAACATGTGCATCACCTTCGAGGCGGCGGACGAGGAGGCGGACGCCTTCCGCAGCTCGCTCAATCTCCTCACCGACAAGCCCGTGATCTACGCGGCACAAGTGGCCGACGAGGATCTAGCCGACGACGGAGCCTCCAACGAATATGTGAGCGCCGTCCGGGAGATCGCGGCGGGGCAGAACGCGGAGGTGTTTGTCGTGTCAGCTGAGATCGAGCAGGAGATCTCCGAGCTGGACGATGACGAGAAGGCGGAGTTTCTCGCCGATCTGGGCGTGGAGAAGTCCGGTCTCGACAAGCTGATTGCCGCGAGTTACCATCTGCTGGGCCTTATGAGCTACCTCACGACCGGAGAGGATGAGACGCGCGCGTGGACCATACCGATCGGCTGCAAGGCGCCGAAGGCGGCCGGAAAGATCCACACGGATTTTGAGAGGGGCTTTATCAAGGCGGAGGTGATCAATTACCGCCAGCTGCTGGACTGCGGCTCCTACGCCGCCGCGCGGGATAAGGGCCTTGTGCGGATGGAGGGCAAGGAGTATGTGGTGCAGGACGGGGATGTGATTACGTTCAGATTCAACGTGTAAACAGTATGGATTATCAGATTAATTTTCCCCATCTCGGGATTTATCTCGATCATGTGGGCAAGAATATTACAATAGGAAACTTCACGATCGCTTACTACGGCATCGCGATCGGGATCGGAATGCTCCTTGGCATCTGGGCGCTCACAAAGCACGCGGAGGAGAAGGGACAGAAGGGTGACGATTATATCGACATCGCCATCTGGACCATGGTCTTCGGCATCATCGGGGCCAGAATCTACTACGTGGTGTTCGCCTGGGATATGTATAAGGACGACCTGATATCGGTTTTCAACATACGCCAGGGGGGACTTGCGATCTACGGCGGGCTTATCTGCGGCGTCATCACGATCTATGTGATCTCGAGGATAAAGAAAATGAGCTTTCCCGGGATCCTGGACGTTGTATCGGTCGGCGTGCCGATCGGTCAGATCATCGGCCGCTGGGGCAATTTCTTCAACCGCGAGGCCTTCGGCGGCTATACGGACGGTCTGTTCGCGATGCAGCTCCCGGTTTCGGCGGTGCGGCATAATGAGATCACAGCGGAGATGTGGGAGCATGTGGTGAATCTGAACGGTGTGGATTTTATCCAGGTCCATCCGACCTTCCTGTACGAGGGGCTGTGGAACTGTCTCGTCCTGCTGACGGTATTTCTTTTAAGGAAACGGACGAAATTCGAGGGAGAACTGTTTGCGGTCTATATTGCCGGCTACAGCCTGGGGCGCTTCTTTATCGAGACGCTGAGAACGGATCAGCTCCTTCTCCCGGGCACATCGATTCCGGTTTCCATGGTGGTGGCGGCCTCGATTTTTATCTTCTGCCTGGTTCTTATCATCGTAAAGAGAAGGTCTCTTACAAAAGCCGGACAGTCATCTGAAAATTGAATTGGGGTGCTCTTCAGGCGCCTGCACAAGATCTTGTGCAGGCGCTTTTTCTGCGCATTTTTCCGGGTAAAAACTTTCCCGGAGAGAGGGCAAAACCCTTGCAAATTGGCGGGAAGGGGGTTAAAATTTAGATCAAGTGGTACGAAGTGGGACGGAAATACCACGAAATGGGAGATAATAGATGTTTCTTGGGAAATACAGCCACACGATAGACAGCAAGGGGCGGCTGATCATTCCTGCAAAGTTCAGGGACGAGATCGGCAACCTCAAGCTTGTCGTGGTTCCGTGGTGGGAGGGAGACCTCACTGTATTTACGCAGGACGGGTTCCGGGAATACATCAAATCTCTTGACGAGCTTCAGGGAAGTGCGGAATCGCGCAGACGCATCAAGCGGTTCATAACGAGCGGTGCCGATGAATGCCGGCTCGACGCGCAGGGACGGATCCTTCTGAATCAGACGCTCCGTGACTATGCGCATCTTAGCGGGGATGTCATCCTCACCGGCAATATGGACAGCTTTGAAATCTGGAATCCGGAAGTCTGGGCGGGTGTCGAAGAAAAGCTCATGGACGCGGATGAGATGAGGAACGAACTCGAGAGTCTGAAGCAGCTTCTGTAAGGGAGAAGACCGCTTTGGGGAACAGACTCGTAAAGGCCGGGGGGGCTGACATGGAATTCGTTCACAAATCAGTACTGCTGAAGGAGACAATCGAAAGTCTGAAGGTCAGGCCGGACGGCGTCTATGCGGACGGTACGCTCGGCGGCGGAGGACATTCTCTGGAGATCGCAAAACAACTCACGAAAGGCGGATCACTCGTTGGCATCGACCGGGACGAGGACGCGATTTCGGCGGCGTCGGAGAGACTGAAGGATTACGCGGACCGCGTGACGCTGGTCCGGGGAAATTACAGTCAGATGCCGCAGATTCTTGCGGGGCTGGGGCTTCGGAAGATTGACGGAATCGTGCTGGATCTCGGGGTGTCCTCCTATCAGCTTGACGCGCCGGAAAGAGGATTTTCCTACATGCATGACGCGCCGCTCGATATGAGAATGGACCGGAGAGAGTCCAGGACGGCGGGTGATCTGATTAATGAGTTGAGTGAGAAGGAACTCTTCCGGATCATCAGGGATTACGGGGAAGAGCGCTTTGCCTCGAACATCGCGAAACACATCGCTGAGCGGCGGAAGGTGAAAAGGATCGAGACGACTGGGGAGTTAGTCGAGATCATCCGGGCGTCGATCCCGATGAAGTTTCAGAAGAACGGCGGACATCCCGCGAAGAGAACCTTTCAGGCAATCCGGATTGAACTGAACGGGGAGCTTTCGGAGCTGGCTGATTCTCTTGACGGGATGATTGACCTCCTCGGGGACGGAGGCAGGCTGTCCGTGATTACCTTTCATTCACTGGAGGACCGGATCGTGAAGGCGGCATTCCGGAAGAATGAAAATCCATGTACCTGTCCGCCGGATTTTCCCGTATGTGTCTGCGGGAAAAAACCGAAGGGGCGGGTCATCACCAGAAAACCGATTCTGCCGGGGGCAGAAGAGATGCGGGATAATCCGAGATCGAAGAGCGCGAAGCTCAGGGTATTTGAACGAAAGGAACACGCGTAGAGATGGCGGCAGGAACGACAGCACGGAGAAGGGTAAACAGAGGATCGGACATGACCGTGCGCCGTAACGGGGGACAGTCAGCCGCCGCAGCGGTCCGCAGGGGAACCGGATATTCCGGAAGAGCGGCGGGGAGCGCCGCGGCGCGCGGCAGCGCGGTTGTAAGAAACAGACACCGTGCCATGAGCATAGGGAGGGGATACGTGATTTTTCTCGCGATGATCTCCCTCGCGACGGTGCTGATGTGTGTCTACTATCTGAGGCTGAAGGCGACGATTACGTCTCAGATCAGCATGAATGAGAAACTGGAGTCCCAGCTTGTCACGCTTCGGAGCGAAAATGACGCTCTGTATGAAAATGTGAACAACGGAGTGGACTGGAATTATATCAGGGACAGAGCAATTGATGAATTGGGCATGAAATACGCGACAGAGGACCAGATCGTGTGGTATAATACCGACGATTCGAGTTATATACGGCAGTATGTGGACGTACCGAATGCCTGAACATGAGCAAGGAAAGAAGCGATAACCGCTACAGAAAACTGAATACAACCATGAAAAAGAAGCTGGCAGGACTGTTTTTGTTTGTCGTGCTGGCTTTAATTTGTCTGCTCATACGAATCACCTGGATCAACGCGACGGAGGGGGACCGGTACACAAAGCAGGTGCTTTCCAATTCCCAGTCCCAGTACGCCTCCACGGCCATGGCCTATAAGCGGGGGGACATCCTTGACCGGAACGGGGCCGTGCTCGCGACGTCCGAGAAGCGGTACAACGTGATTCTCGACTGCTATGTCGTCAACTCGGATGAGAAGTTCATCGACCCGACCGTGCATGCGCTCGGCGAGTTCATGGGGCTTGACGAGGGGCAGATGCGCCAGATCCTGGCCGACGAGAAGACGAGAAGCTCGAGGTATCAGGTGGTGAAGCGGGGCATCACGGTCGAGGAAAAGCAGGCCTACGACAAGTACAGGCAGGAGGCCTCCGACAAGAGCATGAGCACGGAGGCGAGGAGCCAGCGCTACAACACGCGCGGCATCTGGTTCGAGGAGGAGTACGTCCGGACCTATCCGATGGGAGACCTGGCCGGGGACGTCGTCGGCTTCGTCTATGACACGGACAAAGCGGACTGGGGCCTCGAGGGCTACTACAACAACACCCTGAGCGGGGTCGACGGCCGCAAGTACGGGTACTGGGGATCGGAATCCGAGATCGAACAGACCATCGTGGATCCGATCGACGGCGACACGATCCGGACAACGCTCGACATGAATATCCAGGGTATCGTGAAGGACACGATCGGGCGCTACATGAATGCCTTCCGGAACGGCCCCTACAGCCAGACCGATTCCGCCGCGAATGTCGGTGTCGTCGTCATGAATCCGAATGACGGCTCCATCTACGCCATGGCGAATTCCAAGGAATACGATCCGAATAACCCGCGCGACCTGACGGCCTATTTTACGGAGGACCAGATCGCGAAGATGTCGGAGGATCAGAAGGTCTCCTATTTGAATGCCATCTGGAAGAACTACTGTATATCGGACGCCTATGAGCCTGGTTCCGTCTTTAAACCCGTGACCGTATCCTCCGCCCTTGAGAGCGGGGCAGTCAGGGAGGACGCCTCCTTTGTGTGCGACGGCTATGAGACGGTATCGGGCGTCAACATCCGCTGCGCGAACAACGACGGGCACGGCGAGGAGACGCTGGCCGACGTGGTGGCGAATTCCTGCAATGACGGACTCATGCAGATCGGCTCGGCCATGGGAATCGATACCTTCTCCAAATACCAGCAGATGTTCGGCTTCGGTTCAAGGACCGGGATCGATGTAAGCGGCGAGGCTTCGGGCATTATCGGGGCAGCCGACACCATGGGCTCCGTTGACCTGGCGACGGCCTCCTTCGGCCAGGGTTTTACCTGCACCATGGTGCAGGAAATCGCAGCGGTCGCGTCCGTCGTGAACGGGGGGTATTATTACAGGCCGCATTTTGTGAGCAGCGTCATGAATTCCCAGGGCACCGTGAAGCGTTCCTATGACAAAATCCTCATGAAGCAGACCGTCTCGGAGGATGTGTCCGCGCTTCTCCGCTCCTATATGAAGAAAAGCGTGGACGAGGGAACCTCGCAGTACGCGAAGGTCGACGGCTATTCCATGGGCGGAAAGACCGGGACCGCGCAGAAGATTCCGCGCGGAAACGGTAAATATCTGGTATCCTGGATCGGCTTCGCTCCGGCGGACAATCCGCAGGTGATGATCTACGCGATCGTGGATGAACCCAATGTGGCGGACCAGGCCGACAACCGCTTCGCCCAGTGGATCGCGAGGGATATCCTGCAGCAGGTGCTTCCCTATCTGGGCATCTATCCGGACGAGCCCTCGAATCCGGAAAACCGGTATCTGCAGATGGATCTCGAGAACATGAACGGCAGCGACGAGCCGGAGGAGACGGAGACCCCCGAGGAGCCGGAGGAGGACGAGAGAGAGAAGTGGTATTATGATGAAGAGGGCGATCTCAGAAACGGCGACGGGCACATGATTGATGAGGAGGGATACCTGATCAACGACGACAGGGAATATGTCGATGTGAACGACGTGGTCGTGGATGAGAGCGAGAAGACGACGGGCGCCGCTCCGAAGGCCAGTTCCGATTACAGGTACGCGGACATGGCGGCGGATACCAACGTGCCCGAGCCGATGGGCACCCCTGACGCGGGGGAGACGGCCGGAGGCAATACAGAAGAAGCGGACGGCTTCACCAACGAGGAAGCCGGTCTGGAGGGAGAGTAAGATGACGGATACTGCGGCAATAATTCCCGCGCTGATCGCCTTTGCGGTGAGCGCGGCAATGGGACCTTTTGTGATCCCGTTTCTCAGAAACCTGAAAATGAGCCAGACCGAGAGAACCTACGGCATGGAGACGCATCTCAAGAAGGCGGGCACGCCGACGATGGGAGGCGTGATGATTCTGGCCGCCTTTACGGTCGCCTGCCTGATCTGGCTGCCGGGCCATCACAGGATCGGGCCGGTTCTCTTTCTGACGCTGGCCTTCGGTCTCATCGGCTTCATCGATGACTACCTGAAGGTCGTAAAGCACAATTCGGACGGCCTCATCGCCTGGCAGAAGCTGCTGCTGGAATTCGGCGTGACGGTTCTCTTCTGCCTCTACATGGTTTTCGGCACGGGCACGTCTCTTGCGCTCAGGCTTCCCTTTACCGGCGGCCGGATGGCCGAGATCGGCATTCTGGCCTTCCCGCTTCTTTTCTTCGCGGTTCTGGGAACGGTGAACGCGGTCAATTTTACGGACGGACTGGACGGGCTTGCGAGCTCCGTGACCATCGTCGTCGCGGTATTCTTCCTCATCGTCTCGGTGAGGACGGAGTCCGGAACCTCGCCCGCTGCGAGCGCTGCGATCGGGGCGCTGATGGGCTTTCTCTGCTACAACGCCTATCCCGCCAAAGTGTTCATGGGAGACACGGGCTCCCTCGCCCTGGGCGGGTTTGTCGCGGGCATGGCGTATATGCTTCAGATGCCCCTGTTCATCCTGATCGTCGGCGTTATCTATCTGGCGGAAATTCTTTCGGTGATGATCCAGGTGAGCTATTTTAAGGCGACGCACGGGAAGCGCATCTTCAAGATGACGCCGATTCATCACCATTTTGAAAAATGCGACTGGTCCGAGACCAGAATCGTCGCGGTTTTTACCGTAATTACGGCCCTCGCCGTACTCATCGGTCTGATCGCGCTTTGAAGGGAGACAGCGGAATATCATGGAATTCAGAAACTTGGAAGCGGTTGTATACGGAGCGGGAAAGAGCGGCGCCGCGGCGTCCGCGCTTCTTTCGTCTCTCGGGGCGCATGTGACGCTTTTTGACGGGAAGGCGGATCCGGAAGCAGTGAGAGAGAAGCTCTCCGGTCTTGCCGGCAGCGTGCGGATTGTGACGGGCACCCTCCCGGACGAGGTGTATGCTCGGACGGATCTGCTTGTTTTAAGTCCCGGCGTCCCGACGGATCTTCCGGATGTCATCCGGTTCAGGGAAGCCGGCATCCCCGTGTGGGGCGAGGTGGAGCTCGCCTTCCGGGCCGGGCGCGGGAGAGTGCTCGCGGTGACGGGGACGAACGGCAAGACGACGACCACGGCGCTCCTCGGCGCGATCATGGGCGCCGTTTCTCCGGAAGTATTTGTCGTCGGAAATATCGGAAATGCCTGGACGGGAGAGGCGCTTAAGACGACGGAACGGTCGACCGTGGTCGCCGAGATCTCGAGCTTCCAGCTGGAGACCATTCATGAATTCAGACCTTCGGTGTCGGCCATCCTCAATATTAC
>CAYLHR010000100.1:0-7699 GCA_964383335.1 uncultured Lachnospiraceae bacterium | reverse complement strand
TGTAAATAATGTTGTAACCTGGAAAGTAACCAATATTCCTGCAAATTCAAATGCTGCTCGACTTGATGGTCTCGATCATCTGGATGCCGGATACGGTGGCCGCGGACAGCTTGCCCGCGTCCCGCATCTGGACACGGGTGATATTCACTCTCTTTTGGGAAATCAGCCTGGCCATGCCCAGATTAAGAACAATCGTGAGCATCCCGATCAGGGTGAGAAGGACGCTGTAGCGGAGCATGACCGCGAGATAAAAGACCATCATGACCGCATTAAGGATCAGCGGGGTGAGGGTCCCGACCAGGGTCTGGGCGATCGTCATATTGGTCTGCTGCCGCAGCAGAATGTCACCCGCCATGCGCTGGGAGAAGAATTCCATGGGCATGCGGAGCACCTTCCACATGAAGCTGCTGCTCCCTATGATCGCCATCTTTCCGCTGATCTTAAGCGAGTAGACCGACTGCGCCGCGGACACCAGCACCTCCAGTACCCCGATGCCCGCCATGACGGCGATAAAGGGCATGAGAAGATCCCGGTTTTCTCCCGTGAGAAGCCGGTCCATGAAAAAGCGTCCGAAGGCCGGTTCGATGATGCCGAAGAGCTCCGCTATGACGGAGCTGATCATGACAAAGGCGACGGCCGCTCCCGCGCCCGTCAGCCGCTGTTTCGCGAAGGCGAGAACGCTCTTTTGTTTTCCTGACGGCTCGAAGGCCTCCGTCGGCTCAAACATGAGGACGACGCCGGTAAAACCCTCGTCGAATTCCTCCAGAGTCATCTTGACGGAGCCGCGGGCGGGGTCGTTGACATAGACCGTATTGCCCCTGAACCCCCGGACCACGACAAAGTGATTGAATTCCCAGTGAACGATGCAGGGAAATGTCCCCTGCTCCCGCAGCACCTCCGGCTCGCAGCGGTATCCGTCGGCACTCAGCCCGTAGCGCCTGGCGGCCAGAAGCACGTTCTTCGCGCTTGAGCCGTCTCTCGAAACCCCGCAGTCCGCTCGCAGCTGCTCGAGAGGGATCCATTTTTCATAATACGCCATGATCATGGCAAGAGAGGCCGCGCCGCACTCGAGCGCCTCCATCTGCATGACCACCGGCACCTTAGCCGTGCCCTTTCGAACCGGCTGTTTTCTGTCTGCACTCCCCATAAACCGCATGCTCCGTTTCGGATCAGATTTCAGTTAAACAGCAGCTGCATCACCCTGGTAGTCCGGAATACAGCCGAAAACGCGTATTCCCCGTCCGGCACCTCCGCTTCCGTACCCGCGACGATCTGCCCGCTGCCGTCCCTTCCGATATAGGTCAGAACCGTGTCATTGCCTCCGATACTGATCTTCATGCCCGCCTCCAGATATTCGGCAAGCTTCGGGTTGTCCGGCGTGAGAATCACCGTGCCCTCACGCACGGACGCCGTTCCCTCCGCGCGGCTTTCGATCACGGCGAAGCCGCTCCAGACGAGGATCGCCGCAAGGAGGACGATGACTGCGGAAAGCCCGATCCACACAGGGGGATTTGTCACATGCATATAATCGTTCAGCGACTCGGGAGAGGACAGGCGGTCCAGACTCTTCTGTCGAAATACCTGCTCGGCCATAGAATATTCCTCCGCATGATCAAATATTTATCTCACTATTATAGCACCCCGGATAACCTCTGTCTTGCATCAGCTGTCCGGTCTGTGCAATAATGAAATTCCGGAAATGTATTTCTTTCACGAAAGGGGATCATTGATCATGAAGATCTGTCCGTATTGCGACCAACCCATAGACGACGGAGCGCGCTTCTGCGGCTTCTGCGGCGCGAAGACCGGGGAAGCCGGCGCTTCCGCTGAGGAGAACAATCCGTTTGAGGCCGGTTCACACGGGACGGCCGGCTCTTTTGAATCCGTCCCGCAGGCCCCGGTTCAGGATGAGACTCAGCCGTACCAGCAGAGCTTCACGGAGGAACAGCCGTATCAGCAGACCGGTTCCGGTCCGGCTCCCTACGCAGACCCGGGTTCTTACGGAGAGGTGCCCTACGGCACGTATGAGGGCGGTGCGTCCGGCACATATGAGAGCGGTGCGTCCGGCCTTCCGGCGCAGTCCTCCGGCAATTACGCGGATCCGTATTACGGCTCCGCCATCGTGCCGCGCAGCATTCCTCTTTGCATCGTGCTGTCCCTCGTCACCTGCGGGATCTACTCCCTCTACTGGATCTACAAGATGAACGACGAGATCAATTACCTCTCGGGCGAGACGGAGGGAACCTCCGGCGGGCTCGTGCTCATCTACTCCATTCTCACCTGCGGCATCTACACCATCTACTGGGGATACCGCATGGGTGAGCGCGTTGACCTCATGAGGAACATGAACGGCAGCTCGCACATCCTCTACCTCATTCTCCTGCTGACATCGGGGTTCTCCTCGGGCATCACTTCTCTGGTCGCCTACAGCCTCATGCAGGATTCGATCAACAAGACACTGGTCTGAAAAGTCATATAAAACGTAAAATGAGCCGGCTCAGAAACCGGCTCATTTTTCTATCTTTTAACTGGCAGATGCCGCCCCTTCGGCGTCCGGATCACCGGATGCCGAAGATCCCGGCGAGCACGCCGAACAGCTTCTGCGGATCCACGGGCTTGCTGAGGTGTACGTTCATGCCCGCCTCGATGGACTTCTCCACGTCCTCCTCATAGGCGTTGGCCGACATCGCGATGATGGGAATCGACCGCGCGTACACGACCGGCAGCTCCCGGATCCTGCGCACCGCCTCCAGGCCGTCCATGACCGGCATGCGGATATCCATGAGGATGGCATCCAGCGTCCCGGGCTCGGCGTTTCTCACAAATTCGACCGCCTTCTCTCCGTCCGGGGCGTACTCGACCTGAAAGCCCTGCAGCTGAAGAAGATCCTTTGTGATGTCGGCGTTAATGGGATTGTCCTCGACGACCAGAATGCGCCGGTTTCCGAAATCAATATCGAGCACGGAGCCCTCTTCGCCGGAGGATTCCTCCGCTTCCGTCTCCGTGCCGGCGTCCGCCAGCCCCAGGACGATCTCCGCCGTAAATCTGGTTCCTATATCCCTCTTTGAATCCACCCGGATCTCCCCCCCCATCAGAGCCGCGAGATCGGACGCCACGGTAAGACCGAGGCCGAAGCTGTCGTAGCCGGCCGCGTCGCTCCCGGCGTCCCGGAAGGCTTCAAAAATATGGGGCAGATATTTCTCCTCGATCCCGACGCCGTTGTCAATCACGGAGAAGGACAGATCCGCCGTATTTTTTCCCGTGCGGAGCTCGCGCACGTCGAGAGAGATCTCCCCGCCGCGCTTTGTCATAAGAATAGACTGACTGAGCAGATTGAGCACAATCTGCCGGATTCTTCTCGGATCCCCCACATACCGCTCCTTGAGGTTCCCGGATGTGCGGATGGTAAAGCTGATTCCGGCCGCGGAGCATCTGGGCTCCGTCATCCCGCGGATCTCCTCGAGAAGAGCGGACATGCGGAATTCCCTCGCGTCAAGAGGAAGACGGCCGGACTCGAACAGGCTGATATCCAGCGTGTCATTGACAATCGACGACAGATAATTGGCCGCCCTGTCGATCTGCTCAATCCGGTCCCTGGTCGATCTGGGAATCGGATCGTGCATCACAAGTGAGGTCAGCTCAATGATCGCGTCGAGCGGCGTCCTCATCTCATAACTCAGCTGCTGAATAAATTCCAGTCTGCGGTCCTCAGCCGCCTTTTTCCCCTCACTTCTCTGATCCAGTTCACTCATGCCCATTTATCCTCCATGTCCATTTTTCCAGACAACCGCTCCTTTTTTGTCTGATTCATTACCATACGATAAGCAACCGGGTCGCCGCCCCGTAAAGGCGGGAATTATAACTCTACCATCATACCATAAAAAGTCCGTATGTGCTATATCGGGAAACACGTGTCTCAGAAATGTATTTTTTCAGGTACAAAACGTCTATTTGTTTCTTCCTTCCCCCTTCTGTTGAAATTGTGATACAATAGCATCAAATAGGCACAATATCGCAATGAATATCCTCCATACAGGGAAACTATTGCGCAGATTTCTTTATATTCCGCCATTTCTCGGAGAAAAGCAGCAGGGAAATGCGCGGCCGGTCAGGAGGAATTATGGAATACTCAGCAGTCAATTATTCTCAGGAGAAACAGCCCAGCTGTGTGGTGGGCATCGGGGCCTCCGCGGGAGGACTGGAGGCGCTTCAGCAGTTTCTGACCTTTCTTCCCAAGGACACGGGCATGGCATTTGTCATCATCCAGCATCTATCGCCGGATCACAAAAGCCTGCTTGTGGATATTCTGGAAAAATACACCTCTCTTCCGATCGCGGAGGTAGAGGACGACATGCAGGTGAGGAGGAACCACATCTATATCCTTCCCCCGAAATACAATGTCGAAATTACATCCGACATCCTGCATCTTAAGACCTATGACCACTCGCGCATCAATCATCCGATTGACGTCTTTCTGCGCTCTCTCGCGGAATCCTACGAGAACCGCGCGGTCGCCGTCATCCTGTCGGGAACAGGTTCGGACGGAACCAACGGAATCCGCGACATCAAGGAGCAGAACGGCGTCATCATCGTGCAGAACCCGGACAGCGCCAAGTTCGACGGGATGCCGAAGAACGCCATCTCGACGGGTTTTGTCGACCTCATTTTAAACCCCGAGGCCATCGCGAGGGAGATGATGCACATCTCCAACTCCATCAACGCCTCGAACGGAAAGCTCATGCTGACGGACGGGGACCTGCTGGGGCAGGTATTCTCCATCCTCCGGGACGCCACCGACACCAACTATACCTACTACAAGCAGACGACGATTCTCCGCCGCATCGAGCGGCGCATCGTGGTCACGCACAACCGGAACCTGAAGAGCTACGTGGAATATCTGCGCGAGAACCCCTTTGAGGCGAAGACGCTCGCCAAGGAGGTTCTGATCGGCGTCACCTCCTTCTTCCGGGATCCCGAGTACTTTGAGGTCCTGAAAAACCGCGTCATCACGCAGATCCTCCGGGAGGCCGGGGACAGCGGCCAGATCCGGGTCTGGGTCGCCGGATGTTCCACAGGCGAGGAGGCCTACTCCGTCGCCATGCTCTTCGCCGAGGTCTGCGAGGAGCTCGGCTTCACGAAGGAGATCAAGATCTTCGCCACCGACCTCGACGCGGACTCCGTCCAGTTCGCGAGCCGGGGCATCTACGGCGAAAATATCATCGAGGACGTGAGCGTGAACCGCCTCTCCCGCTTCTTCACAAGGAGAGGCAGCAAATATATCGTTAACCACGAAATCCGCAAAATGATCGTCTTCGCACAGCACAATGTCTTCCAGGATCCCCCCTTCGGGCGCCTGGATCTGGTCTGCTGCAGGAATCTGCTGATCTATTTCCAGTCCATCCTGCAGAAGAACCTCTTCTCCATCTTCCACGTCGCCCTCCGGGATGGCGGCTACCTCTTCCTCGGAAAGTCCGAGGCGGTCGGCGAATACAGCAACGTGTTCCGCCCCTTGTGCCCCAATGAGAAGATCTTCATTCACAATGCGAGCGCGAAGACGCCGGCCCACGCCAACATCCCGTTTTCCATGCACAGCATTGACAACAGTCTCAATCAGACCACCCAGATCAGGCAGAGCCAGGACCCGGATTCCGCCTACCGCGAGCACGAGCTCAACGTCAGCGTCCTCGAGGCCCTTCTCCCGGCCTGCGTTCTGGTCGATGAGAACAATTCCCTGAAGCACATCTACGGGGACTGCACGCAGTTTCTCGCCGTCCCGGCGGGCTCCGCGACGCTGGATATCTTCCTCCTCATCCGGTCGGACCTGAAGACAGCCTGCTCCACGATCCTGAAGGAATCCAGGGACAAAGACGACAAGGTTTCATTCGACATGGTTCCGGTCAAGCTGGGCAGCGAGCCCGAAACCATCACCATCACCGCCCAGCCGATCCGCGACCGGCACGGCATGCCCACAGGCCTTACCGCCATCGCCTTCATACGGGGAAATGAGCAGTCCTCGGACGCGCCCGTCCACTACAACACGGATACCGCCGCCGCGCGGCGCATTTCCGATCTGGAAAATGAGCTGCGGGTCGCCCAGGACCACCTCCGTCAGACCGTGGTGGAGCTGGAATCCGTCAACGCGGAGCTGCAGGCCGCCAACGAGGAGCTGCTCACCTCGAACGAGGAACTGCAGAGCTCAAACGAGGAGCTGCAGTCCGTGAACGAGGAGCTCTACACCGTCAATTCCGAGTATCAGTCCAAGGTGACGGAATTCGCGTCCGTGAATAACGATATGGCGAATTTCCTCTCCTCGACCCTGGTCGGCATCATCATGGTGGACAGGAAGCTCTGCATCCGGAAATTCACGGAGTATATCTCCTCCGAATTCAGCATGGTGGAGCAGGATATCGGACGCCCGCTTCAATACATCACCTTCAACTTCGCGTCCGTCAACCTGATTGAACTCTCGAACAAGGTTCTCGAGACGGCGGAGCCGCTCGAGTGCCAGACGACGTCGGTCGGCGGAAAGACCTATCTTATCCGCATCGCGCCCTACCGGACGATGGAGGACAAAATGAATGAGCCCGCGGACGCGAGGGAGACGACCCCCTCCAACATCCAGGGCCTCGTACTCACCTTCATCGACACCACGAGGCAGTCCTCCGACGAGAGGCAGCTGGCCGAGATGACCGAGGCTCTCCGGATCGCGGCAAAGACCAGCCAGGAGAAGGAAAACTTCCTCTCGCACATGAGCCATGACATGCGGACGCCTCTTACGGCCATCATCGGCCTTCTGGAGCTGAGCATGGACGAGAAAGATCCCGCGGTGATCCGGACCAACCTGGAAAAAATGAGCGCGTCCAGCAATTATCTGCTGCACCTCATCGAGGAGGTGCTCGAGACGAGCAAGCTCGACGCAGGAAAGGTCGTCAGCACTTCCGAGGTGACCCTTGAGGAGGACTTCTTCGATCTCGTCAACCCCATTATAGAGGAGCGCGCGAAGGACGCGGATATCACCTACCGCTTCACGCTGACAGGGTCCGAGAACAAGGCGGTTCTCATGGACACGGACCACGTCGCCAGGGTTCTCGTCAATCTGCTCGGAAACGCAGTCAAATTCACGAAGCCGGGCGGTCTCGTGGAGCTGATCGCCGACGCGCACTATCTGCAGGACGACACGGTGCACTACACCTACCAGATCAAGGACAACGGATGCGGCATCAGCCGGGAATTCATGAACCGCATGTATCTCCCCTTCGAGCAGGATGACGCGACCCGCAGTCCCAACAGAGAGGGAACCGGTCTCGGGCTCTTCATCTCCAAGCGTCTTGTGGACCTGCTGGGAGGAACCATCTCCTGCGCGAGCGAGCTCGGCGAGGGGACAACCTTTATCGTCGACTTCGACTTCCCGATCGCCTCGGAGGAGCAGATCTACCTCAACTGCAGGAAAGAAGCCGTGCCCGATCTCACAGGTCTTGAGGGGAAGAGAGTGCTCATCGCGGAGGACAATTCCCTGAACGCGGACGTGCTGAAAAGCATACTGGAAACACACAGGATTCTCGTCGACATCGCCGAGAACGGAAAGGTGGCCGTCGAACGGGTTCAAAAGGAAGGGGACGGCTTCTACGACGCCATCCTCATGGATCTTCGGAGGCCCGTCATGGACGGACTCGAAGCCGCGGAGGAAATCCGCAGGATC
>CAYLHR010000099.1:0-7793 GCA_964383335.1 uncultured Lachnospiraceae bacterium | reverse complement strand
GGCAGAGACCGCAAGCAGTGCTCGATCGAGCTTGTCGACGAGGCCTGATACGGGAAACCACAGGACTTTAAGGGCTTTAAATCACTTTTGATTTGAAGCCTTTTTTTTATCATTGATCAGGAGAAAATATGGCATTTCTGGATTACGCGAGAATACATATCCGGTCGGGCAAAGGCGGCGACGGCCACGTCAGCTTCCGCAGGGAGAAGTACGTCCCGGCGGGAGGACCCGACGGCGGCGACGGCGGACGCGGCGGAGATGTGATCTTCGAGGTGGACAAGTCGATGAATACGCTCTTCATCTACAAGCACCGCTACCATTTCAAGGCGGAGGACGGCGAGCCGGGCGGCAAGAAGCGCTGCCACGGAAAGAACGGCGCCGACATCGTTCTCAAGGTTCCGGAGGGGACGATTCTCCGCGAGGAGCACTCGGGAAAGATCATAGCCGACATGTCGGGAACCAATCTCCGCCAGGTCGTCCTGAAAGGCGGACGCGGCGGACGCGGGAACATGAACTTCGCTACGCCCACGCATCAGGCGCCCCAGTACGCCGAGCCCGGAAAGCCGGCCATGGAGCTCGACGCGACGCTTGAGCTGAAGCTGGTCGCGGACGTGGGGCTCGTCGGATTCCCCAACGCCGGGAAGTCCACCTTCCTCTCGCGCGTGACGAACGCGGACCCCAAGATCGCCAGCTACCCCTTCACGACCATCGACCCGAATCTGGGCGTCGTGGATCTGGGAGACGGGCGGGGCTTCGTGATCGCCGACATGCCGGGCCTCATCGAGGGCGCGTCCGAGGGCGTGGGCCTCGGCCACCGCTTTCTCCGCCACATCGAGCGCACGCGCGTGCTGATTCATCTCGTGGACGCGGCCTCATTTGACGGGCGCGACCCCATAGAGGACGTGCTCGCGATCCACAGCGAGCTCGAGAAGTTCAATCCGGATATCATGAAAAAGCCCATCCTCATCGCGGCCAACAAGGCCGACGTCGCCGTGTACGCGGACGACGACCCGATCGGGCGGATCCGCGCGGAGTTCGAGCCTTTGGGCTACCCCGTGTACCAGATCTCCGCCGCGACGGGAGAGGGGGTCCGGACCCTGCTCGAGGATGTGCGAAAACTGCTTGATACCACCGCGCCTCCGCAGGTATACTATGAGCAGGAATTCTTCCCCGAGGATCTCATCGCCCGCTCCGACCTTCCCTACTCGATCACGAAGGAGACGGACCGGGACGGCGAAACCGTGTATGTGGTGGAGGGGCCGAAGATCGAGCGCATGCTGAGCTACACGAATCTGGATTCGGAGAAGGGCTATGTGTACTTCACACAGTTCATGAAACGGTCCGGCATCAACGACGAGCTCCTGGCCGCGGGCATTGCCGACGGCGGCAGCGTGCGGATGTACGGCCATGTCTTTGAATTCTTCTATGACGAGGTGAACGCGGATGACGCTGACGAGTAAACAGAGAGCATATCTTAAGAGCCTCGCGATGACCATGGATCCCATCCAGTACATCGGGAAGGCGTCTCTCACCGATGAGAATCTGAAGAATGTGGAGCAGGCCCTCGCCGCAAGAGAGCTCATCAAGCTGGGCGTGCAGAAAAACTGCGAGGACGACCCCCGCGAAATCGCGTCGGCCGTCGCGGAGCGCACGGGCGCCCTTGTGGTGCAGGTGATCGGCAAAAAGATCGTTCTCTACCGCGAGGGGAAGGACGACAAGAAGAAGATCGAACTTCCCCGGAGGTGACCTCATGCGGATCGGTATCATGGGCGGGACCTTCGACCCGATTCATATCGCGCACCTGATTCTCGGCGAGACGGCCTGGTACGAGTTCCGGCTCGACAAGGTGCTCTTCATGCCGGCGGGCAACCCGCCCCACAAGCGTTCCCGGGACGGGCGCGCCTCCAATGAGGAGCGGAGCGACATGGTGTCGCTCGCGATCAGCGACAACCCGCATTTTGAGCTCAGCCTCCGCGAGATGAACGACGACGGATACACCTACACCTACCGCACGCTCGAAGCCATGCACGCGGAGCGGCCGGAGGACGAGCTCTTCTTCATCATCGGCGCGGATTCCCTCTTCGACTTCGACGGATGGCGGGAGCCGCAGCGGATCTGCGACCAGTGCACTCTCATCGTGGCGACGCGGAATCACACGGACGACGCCCTCCTCGATCAGGGAATTCAGCATGTCCGCGATCTCTACGGAGCGCGGGTTGAGAAGCTGGACACAGAGAACATGGACATCTCTTCAAGCGACATCAGAAAATGGGCCGCGGCCGGACATCCCCTCCGCTACTACCTGCCGGAGCAGGTGGAGCGCTATATCCGGGAGAACGGCATCTACCAGGGGAAAACGGAAGCAGGCAGTCATGACAGAGGCATCGGGAGCTGACTTTATGGGCGTACGCGAAAACGAACTGGAACAGATGAACAAGCGGCTTCACAAGTACATCGACGACAATCGCTTCTACCACACGCAGGGGGTCCGCTTCGTGAGCGCGTCCCTCGCCATGGCGCACGGAAAGGATATCCGCAAGGCGGAGACCGCCGGACTGCTTCACGACTGCGCCAAGTGCATCTCCGACAGCAAAAAACTCAAGATCTGTGAAAAAAACGATATCCCCATGACCAAGGTCGAAAAAGCCAATCCCTTCCTGCTTCACGGCAAGGTGGGCGCCTGGGTCGCGGAGGAGAAATACGGGATCCGGGACGAGGAGATCCTGAACGCGATCCGCTGGCACACGACCGGGAGACCCGGCATGACGCCGATGGAGCAGATCGTCTTCATCGCCGACTATATCGAGCCGAGGCGGAATAAGTCGAGGCACCTGCCGGAGATCCGGCTGGCCGCATTTTCCGATCTGGACGAATGCTGCTACCTGATCCTTACGGATATGCTCATGTATCTCCACTCGAGAAGCGGGGAGATCGACCCGAATTCCCAGGAAGCGTACCAGTATTACAAGGAGCTGCACGAGCAGAAGTTCGGGCCGGACGCGCCGGCGTTCGCCTGACGGAGCGCCGCAGACGCGGAGACGCCGCATCTTTTCATCTATTCACCGGCAGGGCCGGACAGAAGCTTAAAGACACACCTGAATCACCGCACAGCCATCAGAAGGAGTCGTATGGAAAAATCAGAGAGCAGGGAACTTGTGGAAATCGTTGTGGCCGCGCTTGAGGACAAGAAGGCCGAGCATATCGAGGTGATCGAGATCGATGAGATCTCCCCCCTGGCGGACTATTTCGTCATCGCGAACGGCACCAACGCGAGCCAGACCGACGCGATGGTGGAGGGCGTGGAAGAGAAGGCCGCGCTGGCCGGCTTCACCCCCGACCACATCGAGGGACACAGGAACGCCAACTGGACGCTCATTGACTACAAGGGCGTCGTCGTTCATATTTTCGACGAGGAATCGAGGGAATTCTACGATCTCGCCAGGATCTGGAAGGACGGAAAGTCGCTTGACCCGCACTCACTTGAGGAGATCTGAAACACCATTTTAAAAGGTATGGAAAAACTGCGTTTCATCATCAGAATTGCTGTCCTCTCGGGAATCTGCCTGATCTGGGCGGCTGCACTTTCCGGGTGCGGCCGCTCTTCTTTCGGTTCCATCGGCGAGGCGGCGGAGTCGCTTCGGGACCGTCTGGAGTCGAGACTTTCGGAGGAGGAGCTCACAGCCGGAGAGTCCGCGCCGTCCGCGCCCGCGGAGGCGGAGGACACAGAGAACGGGGAAACCTATATTATCGAAGACAGCGATATCGCGGAGGAGACATCCTCTGACGCCGCAGAGACATCGGAAGAAGCGGCGGAGAAGGAGGATCCGGAGAAGCAGGCGACGGATCTCTTCGGCTTCCCCGTTGAGAAGACGGAGGGGCTAACCGGCTTCATGCACGACCAGCTGAGCGAAGAGGTGCAGGACATCTACGCGTCTCTTTACACCGGCATCGCCGACAGACAGTCCGTCTTTACCATCCGCGCCGGAGACACCGACGGGATCAAGCAGGCCCTCAGCGCCGTGCTGGCGGATCACCCGGAGTTCTTCTGGCTGGACGGAAATGCCAGTATGAACGGCTTCCAGATGCTGGGCATCTGGGAGATCACGCTTGAATTCAACATTGAGGAGGACCGCATACCGGAAGTGCAGGCCGAGATCGACCGCTGCTGCGGGGAGTATCTGGCTTCCCTGCCCGAGGGGGCGGGAGAGTACGAGAAGGTCAAAGCCGCCTACGAGTATCTCATCCTCCACACGGATTACGATCTGCAGAGCGACCTCAATCAGAACATCCAGAGCGTCTTCCTGAACCATGTCTCTGTCTGTGCGGGCTACGCGAAGGCCATGAAATATCTCCTCGATCAGGCGGGCGTCTGGTGCGGCTATGTCGAGGGACAGATCACCGATACGGGTGAGGGCCACGCCTGGGACCTGGTCAGAATCGACGGCGAATACTCCTACGTCGATCCCTCCTGGGGCGATCCGACCTACGGGGAGGATGACACCGATGCCATGCAGCTCGACATCATCTACGACTATCTCTGCGTGACATCCCGCGAGCTCTCGCAGCTCCGGCACCAGGCAGACGAACAGATCGTTCTTCCGGAATGCACCTCGACCGCACACGATTACTACATCATGAACGGCATGTTCTACCCCGACTGGGATCCCGACGCCGTCTCACAGGCGGTCTGGAGCGCCGTCGACGCGGGGGAGACGCGCATCTTCTTCAAGTTCGGAAGCTTCGACGCCTATGCACAGGCCATGGCGAATCTCTTCCCCGAGGAGGGCGGCGGGCTTTTGGAAGAGCCCCTGCAGCAGCGGATGGAGTGGGACGAAACCAGCTCCATGCGCTACTTCTACAGCTGCTCGGACGAGCTCTGGGTGATCAAGGTGTACTGGTGAGAAGACGCAGCACCCCGACCACCTTTCCCAGAATCCGGAGCTCGCCCTCCACGATAATCGGATCCATGTGATCATTTTCCGGCTGCAGGCGGAAGTACCCGTCCTCTTTGTAGAAGGTCTTCACTGTCGCCGAGTCATCGATGAGGGCCACCACCATCTCGCCGTTCCGCGCGGTCTGCTGCTGCGCGACGATAACCAGGTCCCCGTCCAGGATTCCCGCGTTGATCATGCTTTCCCCGTGCACCTTCAGCATGAAGATCTGCTGGTTCGGCAGGTATTCGGAGGGCACGGGGAAATAATCCTCTATATTCTGGGACGCCAGAAGCGGCTGCCCCGCGGCGACGGTTCCGACCACCGGAATATTGACGACCTCCCGGCGCGTCAGCGCAAACAGGTCGTCGTCGACCAGCTCGATCGCCCGGGGCTTGGACGGATCCCTCCGTATAAAGCCGTTCTTCTCCAGGGTGGAGAGATGCGCGTGGACGGAAGAGGTGGACTTCAGATGCACCGCCTCACAGATATCGCGCACGGAGGGCGGATATCCCTTCTCAAGCACCTCCGACTTGATAAACTCCAGGATCTCTCTCTGCTTATCGGAAATATTGCCGTACGACATCTCTTTTCCTTTCTGACCGGTGCCCGATGGGCGCTTTTTTTCGTTCAGCGAAATTTTACCACATGGCGGGCCTTCAGGCAAACATATATTCGGAAAATATGTTCGATTCCTGTTGACAAACAAATGTTCGGGTGATATACTCAGCTCATTCACCGAACATTTGTTTGTGCAGAGGAAGGAGGAACCGGCGTGAACAGGAGAGAGGACGAGAGAGATCTGTTTGTATCCCGCTCATCAGCCGTATTCGCCGTATCCGCCTTTCTGATTGTCATCCTGCTGTCACTCTGGCTCGGACACAGTCTCAGCCGGGACGCCGCGGCGGCCGAGAGAATCAGCAGCATCTCCGAACCCGTCTGCTACAGAAGCGTGGAGATCAGGTCCGGCGACACGCTCTGGTCCATCGCGGACAGGGAAGCGGGCGGCGAGAAGGACCGCCGGACCTGGCTGATCGGAGAGATCAGACGCATCAATTCTCTGGACAGCGACACGATCCACGCCGGCAGCTATCTGATCATACCGGCCTGATCCGCGGTCTGACCTGTCCGGTCAGCCGGCAGCTCATATCTGTTTTTGTCCCCGGCACGGCCTGCCTTTCCCTTTCACCCCTTTGGCAGGCCGTGTTTTTTATTTCCTAAGCGCCATGCCTGCTTCGCAAGGCCGGCACCCCTCTGTCAGTTGCATCCCGCTCCGCCGCATTCTATAATGACTCCAGACACGGCAGACAGGAGATGAGAGGATGATAAACCGAAATACCGTAAAAACCCGCTTTACAGAATATGTCGAACACTATGACGCATCGGATCCGAAGGTGCGCCTTAAGATCATCCACACGGAACAGGTCGCAAAGATGTGCGACGCCATATCCGCAGGCCTCGGACTTTCGGAGCCCGACCGGGATCTGGCCTGGCTCACGGGCATGCTGCACGACATCGGAAGATTCGAGCAGCTCCGCAGATACCACACCTTCTTCGACCGGATCTCCGTCAATCACGCGCAGCTCAGCGCCGACCTTCTCTTTCGCGACGGGCTGATCCGATCCTTCACCGGGCCCTCCGCCGATGACCCGCTCATCGAGAAGGTCATCCGCCTCCACAACGTATTTGCCCTTCCGGACAGACTCACGGAGCGGGAGAGGATGTTCTGCGGCCTGCTCCGGGACGCCGACAAGATCGATATCATGCGCGTCAACTGCGAGACTCCCTTAAGTGAGATCTACGACATGCCGGAGGAGTCGTTCCGCACGACCCGGATCTCGGATGACGTCTTCCGGGATGCCGTCTCCTGTCAGAACGTCAACCGCGAGCACTCGAAGACGGCCGTCGATTATATGGTGGGGCATATCTGCTTCGTCTTCGGACTCGTCTATCCCGTCAGCATACGGCTTGTGAAAGAGCAGGGGTATCTGGACCGGATGCTGGATTTCCACAGTGATGTGCCGGAGACGGAGGAGCGGCTGCAGGAGATCCGGGAGACCGTGCAGCTCTATCTCAAGAAAGATTTTTCAAAGGCTTTTTTAAAACCCAATTTCAAAACATATGGCCAAAAATAAAAGTGTTTTCAAAAACTTAATCGTTTTTTCCGTCTCTTCTATTGCGCTTTGGGTCAATTTAGCATAGAATAATATGTGAAGATTATGTGAATTCCGGTTCATAACCGGGAAATATGTTCCAACATTTCAGTCCAGCCGGAGGTGTGTCATGAAAAAAACATTCAAAAGGATTCTTGTTCTGCTCCTGACTGTCACCATGATGATGTCCATGGCATCTGTCAGTACTTTTGCGGCCACAAAGAAGACCGTGAAGAAGAGCGGCTTCGTTACCGATTACACAAAAATCAACAAGGTGAGCACCAAGCTTAAGAAGAGGGGCACCTACAGACTTACGGTAAAAGGCAGTGAGGGATACATCCGTTTCAAGGCTCCGAAAACCAAAAAGTATACCTTCACCTTCTCAAATATCAGTGTAAAAGACAATTATAACTCGAGCTGCGGCAGCATTGCTGTCCAGAAGCCCTACAAATCCAACGGAAGGGTTTATCTCACGCTGGCAAATGTAAAAACACAGGGCGGCAAGTCGGATTTCCTGAAGGTAAAAACCAAGCGGTTCAGCCTGACCGGCGACGGAGTGAATGCTTACAGGACCACAAGATCCTGCAAGATCAAAATGAAAAAGGGTGCCTATATTTATTTCCATGTGAACATAGTCAGCACCAAGAACACCGTACTGACGTTGAAGATTAAATAATCATCTGTACCTGCGCCACAGCTTCTGTTTCCG
>CAYLHR010000098.1:0-7808 GCA_964383335.1 uncultured Lachnospiraceae bacterium | reverse complement strand
GCGAAAAGGCGCAGCCGTGGCGGCAGCGCGCCGTCGAGCGGAAGTATAAGTTCCCGGTTCTCACGGAAGCGGAGGCCGGTCCCCAGAGCGACGGGCGGGCGAATATCTACCGCTTTTACGACGAGCTGTCCCGGCGCCTTCTGCCGGGCGCGCATCTTATCGCGCGCTGCGGCACAGCCCGGGTCGCCTGCATACAGATGTTCCGGATGAAAGAGGGACATCGCTTTATTTCCAATACGGCCACGGCCTCCATGGGCTATGACCTGCCGGCCGCCATCGGGCTCGCGAGGGCTTTTGACGGGGGAGACGTCAATCTGGTCACGGGAGAGGGCAGCCTGATGATGAATCTCCAGGAGCTGCAGACGATCGTGACGAACCGTCTCCCGGTGCGCATTTTCCTCATCTGCAACGAGGGATATCACTCGATCCGGCAGACGCAGAACGCCTATTTCGGGAAGCCCCTCATAGGAATCGGCCCCGAGAGCGGGGATCTTGACTTCCCGGCTCCCGAAAAGCTGGCTGCCTGCTTCGGCATGAGCTACGGCTGCATTCCCGACAATGAGACGATGGAGGAGGCCATGCGCGCCGCGCTCGGGCTTCCCCTGCCCGCGGTCATCGAGGTGAAGGCGTCACCGCTTCAGAATACGGAGCCCAAGGCGTCCTCGCGGAGACTGCCGGACGGGACGCTTGTTACGGTGCCGCTTGAGGACATGGCGCCCTTCCTTCCGAGGGAGGTGCTCGCGGAGAATCTGGAGATTCCCATGACAGAGGGTGAGGCGAGGATCTGATATGGAACGGAAAAAGCTGATATCTGTGGTGATTCCGACCTACAACGAGGAGGACAATGTAGGGCCGATGACGGAGACGCTCCGGGACATTTTCTCGAACGAGCTGCCGGAATACGACTACGAGATTATTTTTATCGACAACCATTCAAAGGATCAGACGCGCGTGAAGCTGCGGAAGCTCTGCGAGGAGAACCGGCACGTGAAGGCGATTTTCAATGCGAGAAACTTCGGCCAGCTGAGATCCCCGGTCCACGGGCTCAAGCAGGCCTACGGGGACTGCGTCGTGCGCCTGAACGCGGACTTCCAGGACCCGCCGGCCCTGATTCCGACTCTCGTCCGGGAGTGGGAGGCCGGCAACAGGATCGTGATCGGGATCAAGAAGAAGACGGACGAGGGCTTTCTCATGGCTCTCGCGAGAAAGCAGTACTATAAGCTTCTCCGCAGGATCACGGACATCGGCCACATCGAGAACTTCACCGGCTTCGGCCTCTACGACAAGGCCTTCGTCGACGTGGTCCGGGGCATCCATGACCCGGTGCCTTATCTTAGGGGCATGATCGCCGAGCTGGGATACGACTACAAGACGGTCCTCTACGAGCGGCCGAAGCGCCGGGCGGGCAAGAGCAAGAACAATTTCTACAGCCTCTACGACGTGGCCATGGTGGGCATCACGTCCTACAGCAAGGTGATGCTCCGCTTCGCGACCTTCGCGGGCTTCGGCGTCGGCGCGATGAGCTTCCTCGTCGCCATCGTCTACTTTATCCTTAAGCTGATCAAATGGGACTGGTTCCGCGCGGGAATCGCCCCGCTTGTGATCGGGGTCTTTTTCCTCGGCGGCGTGCAGCTCTTCTTTATCGGCCTCATGGGGGAATACATCCTCTCGATCAACCAGAGGGTGCTGGACCGCCCGCTCGTCGTGGAGGAGGAGCGGCTGAATTTTGAGGATGACACTCCCATCATGGAGTGATGAAAGGGAAACAGCGGTTTTATGAAAAAGATTCTCTTCCGCACGGCGGCCTACGCCGTCTGCGCGGCGATATTCGCCTATTTG
Source organism: uncultured Lachnospiraceae bacterium (assembly GCA_964383335.1). GTDB lineage: Bacteria > Bacillota > Clostridia > Lachnospirales > Lachnospiraceae > Chordicoccus. The sequence continues at coordinate 5,969 of CAYLHR010000098.1, read as the reverse complement.
TTCATTCATATATCCTACGCGGTGAGGCCCAAGCTGTCCCACACGCAGGACAATATCAGCGGCTTCTACGGGGAGGAGAAGAACTCCCTGGATGTCGTGTTCGTGGGGTCGAGCGGGACCATGTCCGCCTTCATGCCCCTTTCCGCCTATAAGGAGCACGGCTTTACCTCCTACAATTTCTGCTTCAACGAGCTCTGCTATCAGACCATGCCCTACGCGGTGAAGGAGGTTCTGAAATACCAGAAGCCCAAGGTGCTCTTTATCGATATTAAGACCTTCATCCGGCCCGTGTCGATTCTCACCGCCTTCGCCAACGGGGAGGAGGGCACCTGCCACTTCAACACGGACGCCTTTAAGTACTCTCTCGACCGGGCGGAGTTTATCTGGCGCTATCTGCCGCACACGAGCGCGGCGATTCCGTATTATCTGGATCTCGTCAAGTACCACAGGGAGCCCTTCAACTACAAAAACTGGAATTCCGAGATTCACTTTACCAACCGGGGCTTCCAGTTCATGAGCTGGGGCAATGAGATCGACTTCCCGGCGCCCACGGATAAGGAGCTGCCCGTGGAGGCGTCCATCGAGGCTGCCTACCGGGAGACCATGGAGGTCGCGAAGACTGCGTCCCCGGACACGGAGGTGGTGTTCCTCTATTACCCCTACGCGAATACCATCTACAACGACACGCCGCTTGAGAATCTCAATTATCTCGTCCGGATCACGGAGGAGGCGGGGCTTCCCTTCCTCAATCTGTCCCCGCACTACGACGAATTCGGCTTCGACGTCAATGTGGATTACTGGAACAACGGGCACTGGAACGTCTACGGGGCCGAGAAGGTGACCGCCTATATGGGAAAATACCTGACGGAGCACTACGATCTGCCGGACCACAGAGGCGACGAGGCCTACAGTCTCTGGGACGCCGACGCGAAAAAATGGCGGAAGCGGATCAGAAAAGAAAAGAAGATCATCGATAAGGCAAGGAGCAAAGCGTAAGTATGGCATTATTTTCAGTAAAATTTTTTCTGTTTATCGCGGCGCTCCTCCTTATGTATTATCTGCTGCCGAGAAAGACGCAGTGGATCGTGCTGCTTTGCGGCAGCATCGTCTTCTACTATCTGGCGGGGGGCCTCAAGGCGGGCGTGTTCCTCACTTTGACGGTGCTTTCCACCTGGTACGCCGGCATGCGGATGGACCTCATCACCGAGGCCGAGACGGCGAAGCTGAAAGGGGGAGAGACCCCGCTTTCGAGAGATGAGAAGAAGGCCGTGAAGGCGGAGGCCGCGAAGGCGAGACACCGCTGGCTCGTCGCCGGCATGGTGTTCAACTTCGGCATCCTGGGCGTGCTCAAGTACCTGAACTTCCTGATCGGGAATATAAACGGCGTGCTCGGACGCCTGGGCGCGGAGGCGGCGCTTCCCGTCTTTCAGTGGATTCTTCCCCTGGGAATTTCCTTCTACACCTTCCAGTCCACCGGCTATCTGCTTGATCTCTCGAACGGAAGGACGAGGGCGGAGCGGAATCTCTTCCGGTACGCGCTCTTTGCGTCGTATTTTCCGCAGATTATCCAGGGACCGATCTCGAAACATCAGGATCTTGCGCCCAGACTCTTCGCGGAGCACCCGTTTAATGAGCAGAAGCTGCGCGAGGGCTTCCTCCGGCTCCTCTGGGGCTATTTCAAGAAGCTGGTCATCGCGGAGCGGGCCGCCCTCGTCATAAACGAGGTCATGGCAAACTACGAGGCGGAGGGCTACGCCGGCTTTACCGTCTTTCTCGGGGTGCTGGCCTTCGGCATTCAGATGTACGGCGACTTCTCCGGCGGCATCGACATGATCTGCGGCGTCTCCGAGATGCTGGATATCGATCTCATCGAGAACTTCCGCCAGCCCTATTTCGCGAAGGACATATCGGAATTCTGGCAGAGATGGCACATTTCTCTCGGGCACTGGATGAAGGATTACGTGTTCTATCCGATCGCGCTCTCGAAGCCCTTCAACCGCATGCAGAAGAGCATCAAGAAGAAGTGGGGGCTCTACTACGGGAAAATGCTGCCGGCCGTGATCGCCTCCTTCATCGTCTTTCTGCTCGTGGGACTCTGGCACGGACCCGCCTGGCACTATATCGCCTTCGGGGTGTATCACGCGATTTTCACATCCATAGATTCCCTGATCGAGAAACCGGCGGCCAGGGCGCTCGAGGTTCTTCATATCGACGGATCCTCCGTCGGATGGAACGTGTTCCGCATGCTCCGCACAATTTTCTTCGTGACCATCGGACGCTACTTCGACTGCGCGCTCAGCCTGCGGATCGCACTCGGCATGCTGAAGGCGACCTTCTCAAGCTTCAACCCCTGGATCTTTTTCGACGGGTCGCTCTATAAGCACGGGCTTAACGGAAAGGAGCTCAGCATCCTTCTTCTGGCCGTGGCCGTCCTTCTGGTCGTGGACATTGTGAACGAGAGGGGCACCAGGGTGAGGGCCGTCGTCGCGAAGCAGGGATTTGTTTTTCGCCAGATCGTTTACTTTGCCGCAATTTTTGTTATACTGATCTTTGGATTATACGGTCCCGGATATGATGCCGCATCGTTCATCTATCAGGGGTTCTGATAAGGCAGACCATGATGATTTAATCAGGAGGAGGATATTATGGACGAATTAATGAACATTCTCACGGAGGCGAGGCCGGACATTGATTTCGCGTCATGCACGACGCTGATCGACGACGAGATCCTGGACTCCTTCGATATCATTTCGATCGTCGGCGAGATCAACGACGTCTTTGATATCGAGATCAATGCCAATGACCTTCTGCCCGAGAATTTCAATTCGGCCGAGGCGATCTGGCAGCTCGTGGAGAAGCTCCAGGAGGAGTGAACGGATTACGCTTTTTGGAGAACGCAACACGCGGATGAAGATGGTGCGGGAGGGATCCCGCGCCATCCCGCTTGTCTGGGGAGAAACGTATGACGCTTGGGATAATCGGTGGAATGGGCCCGCTTGCGACGGCTATGATGTTCGAGCGGATAATTGATATGACGGACGCGCCCAAAGATCAGGATCACATGGAGATCCTGATCATGAACTGTCCGTGGATCGCGGACAGAACCGCGTATATAATGGGGGAATCAGAGGAGAATCCGTGTCCCCAGATCATCGGCGTGGGGCGCCGCCTTAAGGAGGCGGGGGCGGATATTCTGGCCATGCCCTGCGTGACGTCGCATTACTTCGCCGATGAGATCGCGGAAAAAACGGGGCTTCCCCTCGTCAACATGCCCCGGGAGACGGCCCGGTATCTGAAGACGCGGGGCATCAGGCGCGCCGGCATCATGGCGACGGACGGGACGCTCAAAGGGGGTGTCTTCAGGAAGGCGCTTATGGCGGAGGGAATCGGACTCATAGAACCCGACGAGGCCAGGCAGAGGGACGTCATGGACATTATCTACCGCCAGGTCAAGGCCGGGCATCCCGCGGATATGGAACAGTTTTACCGCGTGAAGGAGTATCTCCTTTCGCAGGGGGCGGAGGCGGTGATTCTGGGCTGCACCGAGTATGAGGTGGTAAAGGCAAGGAACAATGTCGGGAGGGGCTGCATCTCCGCGCTCGATGTCCTCTGCGCGAGCTGCGTGCAGAGGTGCGGTTATCCCCTTAAGGCCCTGTACTGGGACCTCATGACGTGACATAAGGAATACAAGAAGAAGGACGTATTTGAAAGATGAAGAATATACTCGAGTATCTGGAGAGCACATCGGCGAGACTGCCGGATAAGACGGCCTTCGCCTGTGAGGACACGGCGATGACCTTCGGGGAGGTGAGGAGCGGCGCGGCCAGGATCGGCAGCGGTCTTCTCGCGCGCGGGTACGGGAAGGAGCCCGTGGTCATCCTGATGAACAGGCATCCCCGCATGATCACCGCCTTCTTCGGCGCGGTGTACGGCGGGTGCTATTATGTTCCCATCGACGAGGAGATGCCCAGGTTCCGCGTGGACCTGATCTTCGCGAGCCTTAAGCCCAGGGTCGTGATCACGGACGCGGACAACGCGGAGACTCTGAAGGAGATGGATTTCGCGGGAGAGGTCCTGCTCTACGAGGACCTGGTGAGAGAAGAGGAGGACGCCGCGCGGCTCTCCCTTGTGCGCCGTCATCAGATCGACACCGATCCCATCTACATCGTGTTCACGTCGGGGTCGACGGGGATCCCCAAGGGCGTCATCGCCTGCCACAGGTCCGTCATCGACTACGTCGAGCAGCTGACCTCCGTCCTCCGGGTCGATGAGACCAGCGTTCTCGCGAATCAGACGCCTCTCTATTTTGACGCCTGCCTGAAGGAGCTCTTCTCGACCTTAAAATGCGGCGCGACGACCTGGATTGTGCCGAGACAGCTGTTCCGCTTCCCGGTGAAGCTTGTGGAGTACCTGAACGAGCACAGGGTCAATACAATCTGCTGGGTCGTGTCGGCGCTCACGATCATCTCCTCCATGAATACCTTTAAGACCGTGAAGCCGGAATATCTGCACACCGTCGCCTTCGGCAGCGAGGTATTCCCCATCAGGCAGTTCAGGCGCTGGCGGGAGGCGCTTCCCAAGGCCCGCTTCATCAATCTCTACGGGCCCACCGAGGCGACCGGCATGAGCTGCTACTTTGAGGTGGACCGCGATTTCGAGGAGGGGGAGCCCATCCCCATCGGGCGTCCCTTCGACAACACGGACCTCTTCCTTCTGAAGGAGGACGGAACGGCCGCCGGAGAGGGCGAGAGCGGAGAGATGTGCATCCGGGGCACCGCGGTGACACTGGGATATTACAACAATCCGGAGCGCACGGCGGAGGCCTTCGTCCAGAACCCGCTGAATCCGCATTATCCGGAGATCATCTACAAAACGGGAGATCTGGCGCGGTACAATTCCCGCGGGGAGCTCGTCTTCATCTCGAGAAAGGATGACCAGATCAAGCACATGGGGCACAGGATCGAGCTCGGCGAGATCGAGGCCAGGGTCAATCTGATCGAGGAGATCGCGTCCTCCTGCTGCGTCTACGACAGGGAGAAGCAGAAGATCGTGCTTTTCTACAAGGGGGAAATGGACCGCGGCGCTCTGCTCGGCAGGCTGAAGGACCTTCTTCCCAGATACATGCTCCCCAACCGCATCGTGCAGCTTGATGAGATGCCCTACACGGAGAACGGGAAAATCAACAGGAAATATCTGGCTTCCCAGGCCAGCGCCGGATGAGCCGCCCGGTTGCATCCGACTGCTGACTCGTGATACAATCAGAAAACCGATATAGTATATTCCAAGATTTGGAGAGGGAAAAGACTATGCGCACTTACCTTGTAACGGGGGGAGCCGGGTTCATCGGATCCAATTATATCCATTATATGTTTCGCAAATACGGGAATGAGATCCGTATCATCAATGTGGACAAGCTGACCTATGCGGGCAATCTGGAGAATCTGAAGGATATCGAGAACAGGGACAACTATGAGTTTGTCCGCGCGGATATCTGTGACAGCGAGGCGATCGGCCGCATTTTCGAGGAGCAGGATATTCAGCGCGTCGTGCATTTCGCGGCGGAAAGCCATGTGGACCGCAGCATCCGCGATCCCGAGGTTTTCGTGAAGACGAATGTCCTGGGTACGCTCGTCATGCTGAACGCGGCCAGGGCCGCCTGGGAACAGCCGGACGGATCCTATCTGCCGGATCACAAATTCCTGCACGTCTCGACGGATGAGGTATACGGGTCGCTCGAGAATCCGGAGGATTATTTTTACGAGACGACCAAATATGATCCGCACAGCCCCTACTCGGCGTCCAAGGCGTCCTCCGATTTCCTCGTAAAGGCTTACATGGACACCTACGGCTTCCCGGCCAACATCACGAACTGCAGCAACATCTACGGGCCCTACCAGTTCCCGGAGAAGCTCATCCCTCTCATGATCAACAACGCGCGTCAGGGAAAGAAGCTCCCGGTCTACGGGGAC
>CAYLHR010000097.1:0-7838 GCA_964383335.1 uncultured Lachnospiraceae bacterium | reverse complement strand
GGCAGGTGAAAATCGAGGTCCTCAGGCCAAAGCGAAGGTGCGGGGTGGGCGGAAGTCCGCGAAAACCCTGCATCCAGGCCAACGGCAGCACTCGGTTGGCCGCGGCAGGTGAAAATCGAGGTCCTCAGGCCAAAGCGAAGGTGCGGGGTGGGCGGAAGTCCGCGAAAACCCTGCATCCAGGCCAACGGCAGCACTCGGTTGGCCGCGGCAGGTGAAAATCAAGGTCCTCAGGCCAAGGCTGGGGCGCGGGTTGGGCAGAAGACCGCGAAATCCTTTCGTCCGGGCCCTGACACAGCTCAGGCACAACATAAGATGTTTCCCGGCGCCTGAGGTGCCGGGAAGAGAAGATAACAGGAGAAGATAACAGGAGAGAGATATGGCAGCCGGAAAACAGCTGGACAAAATGCTGGAGGAACTGAGACGCGCGACCGGACTTCCGGTTGTGCTTGAGAACGTGCCGGAGGGCGGAGACGAGGATGCGGCCGGAAGGGTGGGCATGCTGCTTGCCGCCTGGCGGGACAGGTATGACAGGGGCGGCTTCCTGAAGATGCTCCTCTCCGGGGAGACGGCCGGGCGTGCCGCTGCGCGTGAGGCTGCCAGATTTCATATTCCGGCGGAGGGAAGACGGAGAATCTATGCCGTCGAGTGCGCGGACGGCGGAGCGGACGCGGGACTCAAGGTGCTGAAGGCCATGTTCATACGAAGAAGCGGCGATCTCGCCGAGGCGGTGGATGAGAACCGGCTCATTCTCATCAGGCCGGAGGAGGGGGATGACCCGGAGGAAGCCCGCTCTCTCGCGTGCACAGTCGCGGATATGCTGGGAGCGGAGGCGATGGTAAGCGCGAGGGTGGGATACGCGGATCCGGTGGAGGAGCTGGACGAATTTGCGGCCGCTTACCGGGACGCCTGCACTGCGCTGGAAATAGGGAAGCTTTTTTACAGCGGCGAAAGTGTGTTTGCCTACAGCGGACTCGGACTCGGGAGAATCGTGTATGATCTGCCCGAGCAGACCTGCCTCCTGTATTTGAAGGAGGTTTTCGGCGACGGGACGGGACCGGAGTTTGACGGGGAGACGGAGGCGCTGATCAATGCCTTCTACGCGAATAACCTGAACATATCCGAGGCGGCGAGGCAGCTGTATCTGCACCGGAATACGCTTGTGTACCGCCTTGAGAAGCTGCGGCAGCAGACGGGGCTGGATCTCAGGAATTTCGAAGATGCGGAGAAACTGAATCTTGCCCGGATGATCAGCATGCGGCTTCGGGCTGAGGAGTCGGCGAAGGAATAATAGAAATAGTTATGACTGTGTGAAATGCAGATAAATTTCAGACAATAAAGACAAATCTATAAGAGAAAAACAAAAATTGAATTTTTATCAAAGAATATGATTGACAATTAGAGGTCTCTCTGTTATAGTAAATACATCAAAAGAAACCCCACTTCTTAAAGACTCAGATGAAAACCTCAAGTGACGAGAAAGCTGAGGTTCCGGCAAAGATCATCAGTGACAAAGATCAAAAAAGAGCTTCGAGACGTGAAAGGCCGGGAGAAGAAAAAAGAAGACGATCCGTTGGAGTCTTAAGAAGAACCAGTAAAAAAGGAGGGCTTGTCCATTGGATATTAGAGAAGAACCGATCTATTCAGCCCCTCGGAATGAAGACGGCAGAGCATAGCAGTTCCCGACGAGAAAACCTTTTCAAAATAGGGTATACAGATACCGATGTGACCAGTGGCTGTCACGATGAAGACGAAAAGGTATATCAGCTGGCTCCTTCATATCCGGGCAAACTGCCGGGCCGTATAAAGGATGGGCCGTGAGATTGTAAAGAAAGTCCCACAGATGGCCGGTGTGAAACTTCCTGAAGTATGGCGGTGTCAATGATCAGACAAGATGAGGAAGCGTTTTATAACAGATCAGCGATCGGGATCAGGGGGATAAGGCGCAGGATTATCTGACATTGAAGAATTGATATGAATTTCTAAATCGAAAGATGAGCCGGGAATAAAAATAAACCTTCATATAGATCTTCTACAAAACCCGAAGGAATCGATTTATAAAGCGACAACATGGGATTTGCGGATCGAAAGGAATCCTAACCAATCCTTATTTTAGAAGTAAGAAGAGGTAAAGCTAATTGAATAACGAACATCTTTGAGCGGTCGTTGTACTTACGGAATGAGAAGTACGGCGGCCGCTTTCGTGTGTGCTATAATAATACGAAGAGACGAAGGAGCGGGGAGCTGACAGCGGCTGTCCGCATCATTTATGAGGAAAAGAGTATGGATATCAGCAGCCTGATCCTGTTTGAAGATGACAGCATGATTGCCGTGAGAAAGCCTGCGGGACTGGCCTGTGAGAGCAGGCGTTTTACGGAGCCGGATCTGGTCAGTTATCTGCGCTCATATCTGGGAGCGGGGGGCGCCGGGAGAGCAGAGAATTCCGGGAGAACGGATAATGCCGGGAGAACAGAGAATTCCGGGAGAACGGATAATGCCGGCAGAGCAGACACCTGTGCGGCGCCGGCGGTCCATATGGTGAACCGCCTGGATCAGGTGGTAGAGGGCATCTGCCTCTTCGCGAAGAACAGCGGATCGGCGGCGGCCCTGTCCCGCCAGCTGTCGGGCGGAGGCATGAAAAAAATTTACAGGGCGAAGACCGGCGGCTGCATTTTCGAAAAACCCATGAATCAGAGAGTGACACTTACGGATTATCTTCTCCGCGACGGCCGAAACAATGTGACACGGGTTGTGCCGAAGGAAACGCGGGGAGCGAAAAAGGCCTCGCTCATATGGGAGAGGACGGGGAAAGAGGAACTTTTGATCGAGCTTCTCACGGGCCGGCACCATCAGATCCGCGCGCAGCTGTCGCATGCGGGCATGCCGATTCTGGGCGACGTGAAATACGGCGGAGAGGCGCCGCGGGCAAAGGGAACCATCGCGCTGTGCGCCTCGGAGATCCGCTTCCGGCACCCCGTATCCGGGGCTGAGATGTGCATTTCGGTGAGACCGGAGTCCCCGTACGGATGGGAGGATCCGCCTCGGAGCGGGCGATGAAAAATGCCTTATCCGGGCTGTGATATCCGCTGAAAAAGTATATGAAAAAAGACAGAAACGGCGTGAAAAATACAAATTTGAGCGTTTATACAAAGCGCGCTTTAAGCCGCATAAACTCTGAAAAAACGAAAATGAATGAAAACGGCGGAGCTTATAAAAATAATAAATATGCCGGCAGCAAATTTCCTGTAATGTCGGCATAGCATTTTTTGCAGGTCTATGCTAAACTGTGGAAGATATGTGCTAATATCAGGCGCATTGTTCGATGTTTTATGTAAACGATATCAGGCAAAGGTGGTGAGGGGATGATCGAAGAAACCATCAGGGCGGTCCGGGATGCTGAGGCAAAGGCGGCCGAGATCGCTGCGGATGCCGCAAAACAGGCTGCCGGCATTGTAAAGGATGCCGAAGCGAAAGCGTCCGGCCTTAAGGCTGAGGCGGAGGAGGCTGCGGCGAAGGCAGCTGCCGCCCGCATGTCCGCGGCAAAGGAGGAAGGCGAGCGCAGACTCCGTGAGGCGGAGGAAGAGGCGGCCCGCGAGGCGGCCGAGCTTCAGGAGAAGGCGTCCGCAAAATGCGCCGAGGCTGAGAAGGCCGTGATCGCGGAGCTGATGAAGTGAAACACAGGGAGGCACATGCATGGCGATTGTAAAATTGCAAAAGCTCAGCATCTGTGCGGGTAAGAAGAACAGAAAGGCAATTCTTGAGACGCTGCAGTCGCTCGGCGCGGTGGAGATATTCACGGACGAGATTGACGCAGCGGAGGACGGGCTTGAGAAAATGGACACCCAGACGGCCCGCTCTCAGTTCGAAAAGAGTGCCGATACGTTCGACAGGGCACAGAAGCTGCTGGCCGCCTATGCGCCGGACAGAGGCGGAGGACTCGGGCTGTTTTCCGGCAAAAAAGTTGTCGGCAGAGGGGACTACGAGGAAGTGGTAGTCAGAAAATACGCTCTGCTGGAGGAAGCCAATCAGGTTCTGAGGACGGAAAAGGACATCACGGAAGCGAAGGGGACGATCATTAAGGATGAGAATCAGATCGCGTCTCTGGAACCCTGGATGAGCCTGGACGTTCCGATGAACTGCACGGGAACGGACAGAACGGAGCTGTTCATCGGAACACTCCCGGAGCCTGTCGCACCGGAGGCACTGTACGCCGCCGCGGCGAAGGATCTGCCGGAACCGGTATCTCTTACGGCGGACGTTCTGTCCACGTCGAATGAACAGACCTGCATATCCGTGCTCTGCCTGAAGCGGGATCGCAGCAAGGTGGAGGAGAATCTCCGGTCCATCGGTTTCGCGCGGCCTGCCCAGACGATAACGGGCACGCCCAGGGAGATGCAGGAGTCACTGAGAGCCGAGATCGCGGAACAGAACGCGAAGATCGAAAAGCTCGAGGAAAAGCTCCGGACCTGGCCCGACAGAGGGGATGAGTTCAAAATCGTTTCCGATTACTACAGAACCAGGGCGGAAAAGTACAGGCTTCTGGGCACGATTCCCCAGTCGGAACATGTCTTTTTCCTCGAAGGCTGGGCGCCCGCCGACAAGGCGGACCGTATCGCCGAGCTGCTCCGCACAAGATACGGGGCGCTGGTGGAGAAGGAGGAGGTCCGGGAGGACGAGGATGAGCCGACGCTCCTTTCCAACAATAAGTTCTCCGAGTCAGTGGAGGGCATTCTTGAGTCCTACAGCTTGCCGACGAAGGGACATGTGGATCCGTGCTTCATCATGTCGTTCTTCTATGTATTCTTCTTCGGAATGATGTTCTCGGACGGCGGATACGGCATCATTATGCTGGCCGCGTGCGGATTCGTTCTTCTCAGGTACGGGAAGAAGCTGGAGAGCGGTCTTCGCAAGATGGTCAAGCTCTTCTTCTGGTGCGGTGTATCCACGGCCTTCTGGGGATTCATGTACGGCAGCTTTTTCGGCGATGCCGTCGATGTGGTGGCGAAGACATTTTTCGGGTATACCGGAGAGACGCCGATCCTGAAGCCGCTTTGGTTCGAGCCCATGGGCGAGCCGATGCGCCTCCTCGTGTGGTGCATGTTCTTCGGCCTCATCCATCTGTTCTTCGGCCTTGGCATAAAGGGCTACGAGTACATCAAGGATAAGGACTATGTGGGCTTTGTGAGCGACGTCCTGTCCTGGTTCCTGTTCCTGGTCGGACTGATTCTTCTGCTTCTGCCCTCGGATCTCTTCGGATCCATCGCGGGAGACGCGTTCGACTTCTCGGGACTTGCATCCCTCAGCACCGTCGCGAAGATTCTCACCTTCGCCGGCCTCATCCTGATCCTTGTGATGCAGGAGAGGAGTCAGAAGAACTGGGTTCTCCGGATCCTGCTCGGCGCGTACGACGTGTACGGCGTATCCGGCTGGCTCTCGGACGTACTTTCTTATTCGAGACTTCTGGCACTCGGTCTCGCCACCGGCGTCATCGCCCAGGTCATCAATATGATGGGCAGCATGGGCGGAAGATCCGTGATCGGCGTGATCATGTTTGTAATCGTATTTATCGTGGGTCACGCGCTGAATTTTGCGATCAATGTTCTCGGCGCGTATGTGCATACCAACCGTCTTCAGTATGTTGAGTTCTTCGGAAAGTTTTACGAAGGCGGGGGAAGACCCTTTAAAGCGTTCAGAACTGCAAATCAATACATTGAAATCAAGGAGGAAAGTTGATCATGAATTTAGGTATGGCTTTTGCATTATTGGGAGCAGCTCTTGCATCAGGTCTCGCCGGATGGGGCTCCGCGAAGGGCGTCGGCATCGCCGGACAGTCGGCGGCGGGTGTTGTGGCTGAGGATCCGACACAGTTCGCCAAGGTTCTGATTCTGCAGCTTCTTCCCGGTACGCAGGGAATTTACGGCCTTCTGGTCGCCTTCATCACGCTTTCACAGATCGGCGTTCTCGGCGGAAATCCGGTTGAGGATCTTCCGACCGGCCTTATGTATCTCGCAGCCTGCCTCCCGATCGCACTTGCGGGTCTCGGCTCCGCTATCTATCAGGGAAAGACATCCGCAGCCTCCATCGGTCTTGTGGCTAAGAAGCCCGACCAGTTCGGTAAGGCCATGCTGTTCCCGGCGATGGTTGAGACATACGCGATTCTCGCGCTTCTTGTCTCGATCCTTGCGATCACGAATATCCGCTAAGAGGCGGGCCTCATAAAGGAGAAACCATTAATGGCAGGGATTGACAATATTACAAATGAAATCCTTGAGGAGGCGAAGGCAAAGGCCGCGGAGGTGATTGCGCAGGCTAACGGAAAGGCGGAGGAGATTCTGTCCGCTGCCCGGAAGGAATGCGGCGACATCGCGTCGAAGTCGGAGGCCAGAGCGGAAGCGGAGGCGGAGAATTACGCCGGCCGCATTTCGTCTCAGGCAGGGATGAAAAAGCGGCAGACAATTCTTGCCGCGCGCCAGGATATGATTGACAAAGTCATTGCCCGGGCACAGGAGCATCTGGAGAATCAGCCGGAAAAGGACTATTTTTCCATGATCACGGAGCTCCTCGGAAAGCATGTCCGTTCGGGAGAGGGAGAGATCCTGTTCTCCGCGAAGGATGCCGGGCGTCTTCCGGCGGGCTTTGCCGCGGCAGTCTCCGAAATCGCGGAGAAGGCCGGCGGAAAGCTGTCGGTCTCGGATGAGACGGCGGACATCGCCAACGGCTTTATCCTGCGCTACGGCGGAATTGAGGAAAACTGCACGCTCGCCTCTCTTTTCGCGGAAAAGAGCGACGCCCTCAAGGATATTGTGCACGGAGTATTATGGTAAAGGAGAACACGGATGAGTGATCTGGATTATACGTTTGCGGTCGCGCGGATCCGTGTGAAGGAGAATTCGCTTCTGACAGATATGGATATCTCACAGATGATATCCATGCAGGACGATAAGGCGGTTCTGTCATACCTGAAGGACAGAGGCTGGGGAGACACGGATACCGAGACGGCGGAGGAAGTGCTGGCTTCGGAAGAGAAGAAGACGCTTCAGCTTATGAAGGAGCTGAAGATCGAGCAGTCCGCCTTTGACCTTCTGTCCTATCCGAATCTCTACCACAATCTGAAGGCGGCGATCAAGGAGGTCTGCACCTCCGATCAGAATCCGGGCGCGTTCTATGATATGGAGCGCTACGGAAGGAAAGAGATGCTTCAGATCGTGAGCGAGAGAGACTGGCATGCGCTGCCTGAGCACATGCGGGCCTGTGCGGAAAGGGCTATGGATGTGATGCTTAAGGCGCGCGACGGACAGATGTGTGACGTCTATATCGACCGCGCCTGCCTCGACGCGATGAAGGCAGCCGGACGGAAATCCAAAAATGAGCTGCTTCGAAACTATATCGAGTCAACAGTTGCGGTGGCGGATATCAAGACGGCCGTGCGCGCGCTGAAGACCGGTAAAAACCGCGCGTTTTTGAACGAGGCTCTCGCGGCGGCGGACACGCTGGACGCCGGACGCCTCGCGGTCGCCGCTTCCGAGAGCGAGGAGGCGCTTCACGCATACCTCGAAAGCCACGGATACAGCGAGGCCAGCGAAGCCCTGAAGGAGTCCCCCTCCGCTTTTGAGCGGTGGTGCGACAACCGGCTGATCGATACAATCCGTCCCGAGAAGAGAAACCCGTTCTCCATGGGACCGGTCATCGCGTATTATCTCGCGCGTCAGAATGAGATCAGGACCGTGCGGATTCTCCTCACCGCAAAGGCCAACGGCTTTTCCGAGGAGGAAACCCGGGAAAGGGTGAGGAAGATGTATGTATAAGATTGCGGTAATGGGAGACTATGACAGCATCTACGG
>CAYLHR010000096.1:0-8079 GCA_964383335.1 uncultured Lachnospiraceae bacterium | reverse complement strand
GTACATCTGGGAGCGCTTCATGCACTCCGCCCAGTTGATCTTGAATCCGTCAAATTCCGGTCCGTCCACACAGGCGAATTTGACCTCGTCTCCCACAGTGAGACGGCAGGCGCCGCACATTCCCGTCCCGTCGACCATGATCGGGTTCATGGATACGATCGTCGGAATATTGTACTTCTTCGTCGTGAGCGTGCAGAACTTCATCATGATCATGGGGCCGATGCAGACGCAGTGGTTGTACTCCTTCCCCTGCTCGATCAGCTCGTCGATCATGGTCGTGACGACGCCCTTGTGCAAATAGGAGCCGTCGTCCGTGGTCACATAAAGATTCTCCGCGACCTCGCGCATCTTGTCCTCATAGAAAAGCAGATCCTTCGTGCGGCAGCCGATGATGACGTCCGCGCCGATGCCGTGCTCATGAAGCCACTTGACCTGCGGATACACGGGAGCCGTGCCGACGCCGCCGCAGACAAAGAGGAACTTTTTGCTCTTCAGCTCTTCCTCGCTCATCTCGAGAATATCGGACGGGCGCCCGAGCGGTCCCACGAAATCCTCGAAGCAGTCTCCCGCGTCCAGCTCGAGGAACTTCTCCGTCGCCACACCGACGGGCTGGAATACGATCGTCACGGTACCGGCCTCGCGGTCGTAGTCGCAGATCGTAAGCGGAATTCTCTCACCAACCTCATCCTTCTTCACGATGAGAAACTGTCCCGGCTGGCAGTGCTTTGCGAGAAGCGGTGCTTCGACCACCATTTCCCACACCACAGCGCTCAGCTGCGTCTTGGATAGAATCTTGTACATAATCACCCTCCGTTTTTATATCTCAACAGCCGCACGGCAGATGTTCCTATTCTCCGCCTGCCCCGCGCGCCGGTTGATTCGGTGTTTCGCCCTCTCTTTCCGCCCGATCTCTCTGCTCCGCAAGAATTCTCCTTCGGAGGGTGAGAAGATCCTCGGAACGTTCCCGGATCTCAAGCCCTCTCTCCGCGAAAGCGAGTGCCTCCCCGTAATGTCCGTCCCTGTACTCCCGGAACGCCATCTCCCTGACGTACCCGAAGCTGTCCGACATGTGGCTCACGATCAGGTGTCTGCCGGACAGCGCAAGCGCCGCGAAAACCGCGGCGATCAAAAAAGCACACAGCACCTTGGCGCCGGGTTTCATCTGCCGCTCTCTTCTCCGCTGTTCCCTGCGCTCCTCTATCTCCCTCCGGAAACGCTCCTCTTCCTCCATCTCCAGCCGCTGCTTCTCTCTTTCCATATCAGCGGACATGTATTCGGGGACGAGGATCACTTCCGTTCCGCAGAAGGGACACTCCAGTTTCCCTTCCGGTATTTCCGAATCACAATTCTTACACTTCATCCTGCAGAATCTGCTCAAATTCCTCCATGGTCATAAGGATCTTTCTCGGCTTCGTCCCTTCCTCCCCGCCGACCACACCGGCTTCGGAGAGCTGGTCCATGATGCGCGCGGCACGGTTGAAGCCGATCTTGAATGCTCTCTGCAGCATTCCGATTGAGGCCTTCTCCTTCTCGATGATCAGGCGGCCGGACTCCTCAAAGTACTCGTCCCTGTCGTCCTCCCTTGCCGGCTGACCGGCCGAAAGGACCGCCACGCTGCCCGAGATGCGCTCCTCCACTTCCTTATTATACAATGAATCATCCGATTGTGAAGACAGAAAATCAACAACACCGGTGATCTCCTCATCCGAGACATATCCCCCCTGCACCCGCGCGGGCTTGGGATATCCCTGCGGATAAAAGAGCATGTCGCCCTTTCCGAGACGCTTCTCCGCCCCGTTCATATCGAGGATGGTCCGGCTGTCTATGCCGCTCGTCACGGCCAGCGCGATCCGGGACGGCATATTGGCCTTTATGAGTCCCGTGACGACGTTGACCGACGGGCGCTGCGTCGCGATAATAAGATGAATGCCCGCCGCTCTCGCCAGCTGTGCCAGGCGGCAGATGGCATCCTCCACCTCGGAGCTTGCGACCATCATGAGATCCGCAAGCTCGTCCACGATCACGACGATGCGGGGCATGGGTTCCGTCTTTTTCCCGTCTTCGGCCCCGGCGTTCTCCTTCTCGATCCGCTCATTGTAGGACCGGATATCCCTGACGCCCGGCAGCGCGGCGAATTTCGCGTAGCGCTCGGTCATCTCCTGCACCGCCCAGTTGAGCGCGCCGGCCGCCTTTTTGGCGTCCGTCACGACCGGAATCAGAAGGTGCGGTATACCGTCATAGATCTTGAGCTCCACCACCTTCGGGTCAATCATGAGAAAACGGACCTCATCCGGAGTGCATTTATAGAGAATGCTCATGATCAGCGTGTTGATGCAGACGGACTTTCCGGATCCCGTGGCGCCGGCGATCAGAAGATGCGGCATCTTCTCGATATCGGCGATCACGATTCTGCCGCCCAGATCCTTGCCGACCGCGAAGGGGATATGCGCCTTCGTCTTCTTAAATTCCTCCGACTCGAACATATCCCGCAGGAAGACGGGGGAGGTCTCCTTGTTGGGAACCTCGATGCCCACAGCCGCCTTGCCGGGTATGGGCGCCTCGATCCGGATGCCGGATGTGGCCAGATTCAGCTGTATATCGTCCTGAAGATTGATGATCCGGCTGACCTTGACGCCCATCTCGGGCTGCAGCTCATAGCGGGTCACCGTCGGGCCCCGGCTCACGTTCACGACCTTGACGTTTACGCCGAAGGTCTCGAGCGTCTTCTGAAGCTTGGCCGCTGTATTCATGAGATACTGTCTGGAATCCCCTTTTGCCGCCCCGCCTTTTTTGAGGAGGGAGGTCGAGGGCAGACGGTACACCGGCCTGGCCGGCTGCTGATTCGCGATCTCAAGCCTGATATTCTCAATCCCCTCCATTTTTTCTTTGGGAGAGGCTTTCTTTGTCTTCCGGGCGTCCGGTTCCTGCGCCCCATCCTCCTTCTTCGGCGTCCCGTCTGCGGGCGCCTCAGCTCCCGCGGCCGCGGGCGGGGCCTCATCCGGCTCATCTTCCGGCGCGCTCTGCGCCTCAGGCCCGGGAACCCCTGTCCCCGTCTCCGGATTATCTTCGGGGCGGGATCCGCTCTCCTCCCGAGCCGGCTCCTCCTTCAGGAAGCCGTCAAGGGAAGGCGCCCCCGCGGTGAGGAAGGACGGCATCTTAAATTCCTGCCCGTCGATCCGGATGCTCTGCGGCTCCGCGTCCGCTTTCGCGGCGGCCTGCAGAAAGGCCGGCTGCTGAAAAGCGGGCGGTTCGGGCGTGTCCTGCCGGGAGGCGGGCATTTCGGGCGCGGCCTTCAGAAAGGCCGGTTCCTCAAAGGACGGCTGCTGTGCAGCCGGCTTCGCGCCTTTTCGCTTCTTTTCCGCAGGCGTCGGCACAGCCGGCCGCTTTTTCTCCCCGGACCGGGATGCAGACCTGCGCTTCCCTCCGCCCGGCAGGGTCACCTGCTCCAGAAGACCCGGGTCGAGAAGATCGGGCTCCGGGTATTCCGGCTCATCCTCATAGAAGCCGAATTCTTCCCGGTATTCCTCTTCCTCCTCCCGGAGGAGCTTCTCATATTCGGTGCGCGCGGCCTCGCGCCGCTCGCTTCTTGCGGCCCTTCTCTTCCGCGCTGCCCCCGCCGCCCTTCTGCCGGTTTTTCCGATGGTCCGGAGCAGGGGTCTTTGTGTCAGTATGATGGCCGAAATCACGAGGCCGAACACGGTCACGATCCAGGCGCCGACTGATCCGAAGACGTAGCCCGCCCCGAAGATCAGGGTTCCCCCGATCACGCCGCCGCCCGTCCGCTCGTCGGCGCAGATCTCATAGTAATCCGCGATCCTGACCGACCGCGAATAGCCGAGCGTCAGGATGTGCATAAACGCGCACAGAAAAAGCACGGTGAGGATAAGTCCCAGCATCTTGCGAAGAAGCAGGGAATTCCCCCTGTTTGCCACGAAGAAGGCGTATCCGAAGAAGATGACGAAGGGAAGCGCCCAGGCCATAAGCCCGAAGACGCCGAACATCGCGCCCCGCATCACCGCCCCGAATCTTCCTCCGAGGCCGACATTTCCGAGCAGGATCAAAACACTGAAGGCGAGGACGAGAAGGATCCGGATCTCCTCACCGACTGCGTAGTCGGTGTACGCCTTTTCCTTACCTGCCCCCGCCGAACCCGTTTTCTTTCTGCCGGAAGTCCTGCTTCCGGACGCTCTGCTTCCGGACGCTCTGCCGCCGGCACTCCGCGCCGGTGACGTCCGCTTCCTTTCGGCCGTCTTTTTTCCTGTTCCCTTTTTTCGACTCCCCGCTGCCATGAACCCCCCTGAAGTCCGCCGCCCGCTTAAGGGGCGGCAGTCCTAGAATCAATTGTTACAGAAAATTCAGCAGAACCGCGGCGCCTCCCGCAGCGAGAGAATATACCGCGAATCCCGTGAAATCCGCCTCCCTGACAAAATGGATCATTTTTTTCGCGAAAAACAGCCCGAAAAGAAGCGATCCCGCAAAACAGGCCGCGGATCCCGCCGCTGCGTCGGACGTGAAGGCGCCGGATGCCGCGCAGAAGCGGATCTCTCCGGCCAGCCGGAAGAGGGCCGGAAGCGCGAACATCATCCAGGTCACCCTGAGCGCGGTCCTCCGGCTGTAGCCGCAGAAGACCCCTGCACTCATCGTGATGCCGACAAAGGACAGGCCGGGCAGCGCCGCGAAGCCCTGTCCCGCACCCGAAAGAACCGATTTCCAGACCGGAATGTCCTTCGGCGAAAGCCCCCTTGGCGGAACCATCCCCGTAACAAGAAGGATGATTCCCGTCAGCATCATGCCGATCCCCGTGTAGAGCAGGGAGTTCGCCATGGTGACCGCGACGGGATGAAGGACAAATGAGACGGGGACGGACGAGACCGCCGCGCAGAGCACCATCACGGTGAGGCGCCTGTAGGCCGTGCCCAGCATCTTTTTGTATGCCCTTCCGGTCCTTGCGGGTCCGCCCTTAAGAGACATAATCAGGTTTCTCCACCCGTCCCCGGCCAGGCCGGCCGTCTCCAGGGCAATACGAAGAAGATCCTTCCGCATGACCGACGCCGCTGCGATCAGGACCCCCAGCTTTGAGAACGCGTGTAACAGAAGAGGCGGGTAAGAGCTCCCCGCCAGTTTTTCAATCAGAAGCATGTGCCCGAAGGAACTGACCGGCAGAAAGCCGGTCACCCCGCATACCGCGCCCATGAGAAATGCGATGAGAAGATCCATAAAACCAGCGCACCGCCGGAACTGCCCTTATGTCCGGTGCTCCGGCTTACTCCTCTCCGTCCCAGTTATGATAGACGTCCTGGACGTCGTCGCTCTCATCGAGAAGATCGAGAATCTTCTGGATGGAGGCGGCGGTCGACGGATCATCGAGCGACACATAATTCTGCGGAATCATGGTCACCTCCGCCTCCGCCATGGGAATTCCCGCGTCCTCGAGAGCCTTCCTCACGTCCTCGAAGGAGGCCGGATCCGTGACGATCTCGTAGCTGTCCTCCTCCTCGCTGAAGTCCTCGGCGCCCGCGTCGAGCGCGGTCATCATGAGATCGTCGGAGTCCATATCGCACTCCTCGCGATCGATGATGATCTGCCCCTTCTCGTCGAACATGAAGGAGACGCTGCCCGGTGTGCCGATGCTGCCGTTCCCCTTGGAAAATGCGGCGCGCACATGGGCCGCCGTCCTGTTCTTATTGTCCGTAAGGGTCTTCACGATGATCGCGACGCCGCCGGGTCCGTATCCCTCGTAGGTGAGCTGCTCGTAATTCGCTCCCCCGTTGTCCCCGGCCGCCTTCTTGATGCCGCGCTCGATCGTGTCATTGGGCACGTTGTTGGCCTTGGCCTTCGCGATCACGGCTGCCAGCTTGAAGTTGTTGGCCGGATCCGGCCCGCCCTCCTTGACGGCGACGGCGATCTCGCGGCCGATGATCGTGAAGATCTTGCCCTTAGCGGCGTCGTTCTTTTCCTTCTTGTGCTTTATGTTTGCGAATTTTGAGTGTCCTGACATGGTATTGTTCCTTTCCCTTCCCGGAGTTTTTCCGCCCGCACCCTGCTGATCGTGTGGTGTTCCGTCTTCAGAATATGAAACAGATGGTTTCTGCCCGTCACCTGCCGGTCCGCCTCCGTCGGTATGTGGCCGAGGAGCGCGGTCAGATAGCCGTTCAGCGTCTCATACTGTTCCCCCGAAAAATCATACCGGAGCACCTCCCCCGCCCTCTCGAGCGGAATGAGGCCGTCCATGACGACGGACCCGTCCGCGCGGATATAGACGGGCGTCTCGTCCGCGTCATACTCGTCGAGATACTCTCCCGCGATCTCGTCGAAGACGTCTCCCATCGTGATGAGCCCCGCCGTCTGC
Organism: uncultured Lachnospiraceae bacterium; assembly: GCA_964383335.1. Lineage (GTDB taxonomy): Bacteria > Bacillota > Clostridia > Lachnospirales > Lachnospiraceae > Chordicoccus. The sequence goes on along the minus strand of CAYLHR010000096.1, from coordinate 1,730 downwards.
CCGTATTCGTCGACGACAAGAACAAGCTGGGAGCTCAGATCCTCCGCGTTCCGGATGATTCCCTCGACGGACAGCGTCTCCGGCACCATCCAGGCCTCGCTCAAAAGCTCCTGAAGCTCAAGGAGGGGCGTCCTCCGCTTTTCGGGGTGAAACACATAAACGCTGAGAAGGGCCCTCACCTCGGTGATTCCCAGGATCGTATCCAGATTCTGATCATAGACCGGAAAACGCGAATGACCGCTCTCGAGGGCCTTCCGGGCCGCCGTATCCAGCGTGCCTTGACCGTCCAGAGCTATGATCTCGCTTCGATGCGTCATGATTTCTTTCGCTTTTCGTTCAGACATAAAATCCTACCATATTCACCGAAAATAATCAAGCTGTTCGATGGTCTGCCCGTGGTAGATAAAGTTCCTCGGAACGCGCTTCGTGATGTCCGAGACCAGCTCATAGTTGAAGCGCCCGGAGATTCTGCCGATCTCCTCCGCCGTGATTTCATCATCGCCCTGCCGGCCGAGAAGGACCGCCTCGTCCCCGACTTTCACATCCGGGATGTCCGATACGTCGACCATGAACTGGTCCATGCAGACCCGGCCCGTGATCGGCGCCCTCTTTCCGTGAATCAGCACGCAGCCTTTCCCGGACAGCTGTCTCGGATATCCGTCCGCGTAGCCGGCCGGGATCGTGGCGATTCTCGTCTCCCGCTCCGTGACGTAGGTTCCCCCGTAGCTTACGGGTTTTCCGGCGGGAAGCGTCTTCACATGGGAGATGTGGCTTCTGATCGACATCACGGGCATCAGCTCCGTCATCTCGTCCGCCACCTCGTCGGACGGCAGAAGGCCGTACATGGTGATGCCCGCCCGCACGAGATCCAGATTCGCGTCCGGGAAGCGCATCGCGGCCGCGCTGTTGCTCACGTGGCAGATCGGGATGTGAATGCCCCTGTTCTCCAGCGTCTTGAGGAAGCGCCTGTAGAGAAGGAGCTGGGCCCTGGCCGGCTCGAGCGAGGGCTCGTCCGCCCTGGCGAAATGCGTGAAGAGCCCCTCGATCTTCAGATTGGGAAGCTTGGCGATCTCCGCGATCGTATCCACGGAAGTCCTGTCCGGGCTGAATCCGATCCGGCCCATCCCCGTGTCCACAGCCAGATGCACGATGGCCTCGCGCTGAAGGCTGCCGGCGATCAGGGAGAGGCGCTTCGCGGACTCCTCCTCGAAGATGCAGGCCCGGATGTCGTAGTCGATGATATCCTCGTAGGACTCCTCAAAGGCGTAGCCCAGAAGAATGATCGGCTTGCTGATTCCGCCCATCCTAAGCTGCATGGCCTCCTCCGGCGTCGCGACGGCGAAGCCCCAGATATAGGGCATGCTCTGGATATGCCGGGCGATCTGCAGCGCCCCGTGCCCGTAGCTGTCCGCCTTCACGACGGCGCAGATGGAGGTATCGGGCTTTATCTTCGAGAGCATCAGCTCGAGATTGTGGTCGAGAGCGTCATAATTGATATCCGCGCATACGCGGCTGTACTTTTTCATTCGAACTCCTTCATGATCAGTGTCAGTGCCGCGGGAAGATCTCCCGCCTTCATTCCCCGTTTTCCGGATGTCTCCGCCGCGAGGTCCCCCGCCAGTCCGTGGAGGCAGGCGGCCGCCGCTGCGGCCCCGGTCCCCCTCATGCCCTGCGCGGCCAGGGAGGCCAGGATTCCCGTGAGGACATCCCCGCTCCCGGCGGCGGCCATG
>CAYLHR010000095.1:7221-8111 GCA_964383335.1 uncultured Lachnospiraceae bacterium | reverse complement strand
TGTACGTTTTCCGTACAGCAAGTGTAATTATATCGGGATTGACCTTATCTGTCAATCCCGAGTTTTATTTTTTTAGTAAGCTTTTTTTCAGCTTTTTCAGAGAGGGAGCTTCCGCTCCCGTGACAGCCCGCAGTCCCCGTCAGCCGACCTGATACACATCCGCGTACTGAACCCCGAAGTTGAGGCAGCGGTCATGGTCACTCAGGAAAATATCCACGTGTCCGTAGCCGGTTCCCCGGTCCTCGACCGTATAAACCGTGCCGTTGATCCGAAGCTGAGTCCCGAAGGGAAGTCCCCCGGTCGCGACCGTCCTGCCCTCGCAGGGCGTCGTGCCGCTGGCCGTCGGAGCGTTGGCTCTGCCGCAGCACTTCGCACAGTTGCAGTAGGCGGTGAGCTTGAAGGTCCCGAGATATTTCTCCCCGCTCTCAGAAGAATCCGACGACTCTGAGGATTCGGAGGATTCCTCCTCCTGCTCCTCGCTCACTTCCTCATAATCCTCTTCCGAAGAGTCGTTCTCCTCTTCATCGGAGGATCCGCTCTCCTCCTCGACATCCTCCCACTCAAGGTCCTCCGACTCTTCCGCGGAATCCTCCGTATCCTCTGAAGAATCCTCATCGTCCTCCGAAGAATCCTCTTCGTCCTCTGAAGAATCCTCTTCGTCCTCCGAAGAGTCCTCCGGTTCCTCATCGTCTCCGGATCCGCTTTCCTCCGTTTCAAAAGACTCGTCGGCGCCGGAATCCTGACCGTCCTCGTCATCCACGTCCACGAAGATCAGATCCTCATCGTCCTCTTCCTCTTCTTCGGCGTCGTCATTCTCACCCGACGCTTCCGAAGACGCCCGGGCCGCCTTTTCTTCCTCGGCCCTGTTGTGCTCTTCGGCTTCGGCATTG
>CAYLHR010000095.1:0-7211 GCA_964383335.1 uncultured Lachnospiraceae bacterium | reverse complement strand
GCAACGAGGACGCCTGCCGCTACGGCAGCGCCATCGGGGGTGCTGGCCTTCCTGGCCTCGGCCTTCTTCTTCGCGAGCGCGGCGGCCTCCCGCTCCTTCCGGAGCTGCTCGAGGCGGGCGGCCTCCTCGGCGGCAGCCTGCTCCTCCAGCTTTGTGAGCCTGCCCCTTATGGAGGCGATTTCTCCCTCCAGATCCGATGCCGCGGCCTCCGACTCGGCGATGGACGCCCTGTACTCTTCGATCTTCGCGTCCGTTGTCTCCGCCAGCTGCTTCACCTCGGCGTGCTTTTTCTCGTTGTCCTTCTTCAGGGACTCGAGCTTTTTGTTCTCCTTCTCGAGATCCTTCTTCTTATTGACGACGATCTCCCTGGCCTCGCGGTAGTCATTCAGCATTCTCCGGTCATAGGCGGCCAGTTCCTGCACCTCCGAGGTCCTGTTCAGGAGATCGGAGATGTTCTTCGACCCGAGAACCGCGACAAGAAGGTTCGTATCGCCGTTCTCATACATATACTGGATACGTGCTTTCATATTCTTGTACTGGCGTCTCTCCTCGAGCTTGGCCCTTGCGACCGCTCCCTTCGCGATCTCGATCTCCGCCGTCTTTTTGTCGATCTTTCCGGACAGATCCTTCAGATCTTCAGACAGCCTGTCCATCTGATCGTTGAGCCCGGTAAGATAGTCTTCGAGCTCCCCTTTCTCCGCCTCCATCGTCCCGATCTTCTCCTCGGTTTCGCCAAGGCGCGCTTCCGCAGCCTCCTTCTCGGCTCTGGCCGCGGAGATCTCGGACTTTGTATCCGCATATGCCGGTCCCGCCGAAGACACCGCGAGCACTGCGGTCAGCAGAACAGCTGTCAGATTCTTTTTCATCATACTCTCTTGCGCGCAGCCCGCCGGAAAACCTGCGTTTTCCGGAACAGGGCAGCAGCCCTCCTTTCGTATGTTACAGGTAGTTTACCACATTCTGTAACATTTTAAAAGGAATTTATTAATCTTTGTAACATTTTCGTAATAAATAGTGTCTGTCCGCCTCCTCTTCTACCAGATATGGTTGTCAAAAAACCTCCACAGCAAAAGCCCCGGTGACCCGGGGCTTCCAAGTGATCTGAAGCTGTCGTCCCATAAGACGTTCCGAACTTACGGACCGTCCTCCTGCTCGGCGTCCTCGAGGGACGTCTCCTCATACTTTTTCAGAATGATCGACTGAATTTCATTCCGCGTCGCGGAGTTGATCGGATGCGCGATATCCCGGTACTCACCGTCGGTCGCCTTGCGGCTCGGCATGGCGATAAACAGCCCCTTCTCCCCCTCGATCACTTTGATGTCATGGACGACGAACTCGTCATTGATCGTGATCGAGACGACCGCCTTCATTTTCCCCTCTCTGGAAACTCTGCGAACTCTGACATCTGTAATATTCATAGGCTAATCCCTTTCTATTGTGATCCACATCCCGGACCCTGGTAGAGCGGCAGTTCCCCGCAGCTCCTGTATTCCCCTCCCGAACTGCGGGTCCACATGGCCTGTCCGTCGGCGATCCGAAAGCCATGTTCCCGAAACCGCAAAATTTGAGTTCGCCCTGAGTTGGTATCGCGGTTTCCGAAAGGGGAAAAGTCCGAAAAACAGTCCCCACACTTCTGTGATCCGGGTGTATTTTTGATTATAACACAATGCTTCTCATAAGTGAACAATCATTACATTTGGTTGACGCATCAAACCGTATTTTTGGTCAAAATGACAACTAAATATCGGTTTCGCCTCCGTCTCTTTTGATGGCGCACATGTTTTCCTGCCCTCCCGGAGACGGATCTGTGTTATACTATAGTGTGTGCGCTTTCGTACAAGTCCTAAGAGAATGCCAAAGGAGCTTTCCTATGTATCAGATTGATTTTTCGAAACCCGAGTCTGTCCACTTTATCGGCATCGGCGGAATCAGCATGAGCGGCCTGGCGGAAGTCCTGCTGGGGGCCGGTTTCAGGGTCAGCGGATCCGATACCGCCAATTCGCCTCTCATCGAGAGACTTCGGGAGAAGGGCGCCTCCATTACAATCGGGCAGAGCGCCGATAATATTACCGGAAAAGAGAACTGCATCGTCTATACCGCCGCCATTCATCCCGATAATCCGGAATTCGCGGCGGCCGCCGCCTCCGGCATTCCCATGCTCTCAAGGGCGGAACTGCTCGGCGAGATGATGCGGAACTATGAGCTGCCGATTGCCGTCGCGGGGACGCACGGAAAGACGACCACGACCTCCATGGCGGCGCACGTCCTTCTGTCCGCCGGCATGGATCCGACGGTTTCCGTCGGCGGCATCCTGCCCTCCATAGGCGGAAATATCCGGGTCGGCAGTTCCGGAACCTTCGTCACCGAGGCCTGCGAATATACCAACAGCTTCCTGTCATTTTTCCCGAAGATCGAGCTGATCCTTAATGTCGACGCGGATCACCTCGACTTCTTTAAGGATCTGGACGATATCGCCGACTCCTTCCACCGCTTCGCGAAGCTGCTCCCGGATGACGGCACGCTCATTATCTGCAGGGATACGGCGCGCTTTGACCAGGTGACGGAGGGGCTCACCTGCGGGATCGTCACCTTCGGTCTTACGGACGGCGCGGATTACACGGCGGCGGACGTGACCTTTGACGGGCGCGGATGCGGCTCATTTTCCTGTGTGGAGCGCGGGAAGCGGATCGGTGACTTCCGCCTTTCCGTCCCCGGCATGCACAATGTCTCCAACGCGCTCGCCGTGATCGCGCTCGGCCGCGCGGTCGGCCTCACGCCGGAAACCATCGCTGACGGCCTCCTCGCCTTCACGGGCACAGACCGGCGCTTCCAGATGAAGGGTACCTGGAAGGGCGTCACCATCATCGACGACTACGCGCATCACCCGACGGAGATCAGTGCCACGCTGGCCGCGGCCGCCAAGGTGCCCCACGGAAAGCTGTATGTCGCCTTCCAGCCTCACACCTACACGAGAACGAAAGCGCTTCTTTCCGAATTCGCGGAGGCGCTCGCCCCGGCGGACGAGGTCGTACTGGCCGACATTTACGCCGCCCGCGAGAAGAATACCATCGGCAGCTCCTCCGACGACCTGCGGAAGGCGATCGCGGACATCGGCGGAAACGCCGTCTATCTCCCCACCTTTGACGGGATCGAGTCCTATCTGAAGTCTCAGATGAAGGAGGGCGACCTTCTCATCACCATGGGTGCGGGAAACATTGTCGAGGTCGGCGAATCGATTCTTTCATAAGGAGGAAAGCCGGTTCCGCCGCTCTTCTTCGATCCATTTATGATCGGCAGGAGGTAATCAATCATGGAATCCATACGGATCGGTTCCTGCTTTCCGCAGAATGTCACCGTCATTCCGAATGATTTTCTGGACCGGTATCTTCCGGAGGCCAACGGGGATTTTCTGAAGATCTTCCTCTATATGCTGCGAATTGCCGGAAGCGGGAAGGACGCATTCTCCCCGGGAGGCGTCGCGGACCATCTCAATTACACGGAAAATGACGTGCTGCGCGCAATCCGCTACTGGGAGAAGGCGGGCGCGCTTCAGGTCGTGCGGGATGCCGGGGACCGCCCGGCGGAAATCTCCTTCTTTCCGGCTCCCGCCGCGGCGGAGGAGCCGGAGCCCGAAGTCCGGCGCGCCTCGGATATCACCTCGGAGCGCATGCAGGAGCTCGGGAGCCGCGAGGAGGTGCGCCAGTCCTTCTACGTCGCCCAGCAGTATATCGGGCGGCCGCTCACGCGGTCCGAGATGCAGAAGATCTGCTACTTCTACGACAGTCTCCGTTTTTCCGCCGATCTCATCGACTATCTCATCGAGTACTGCGTGAGCCGGGGACACAAGAGTTTTCATTATATAGAGAAGGTCGCGCTCAACTGGAAGGATCAGGGCATCGCCACGATCCGCGACGCACGGCTCTCCGAGGGGAGCTATCACAGAGAGTACTATGATATCCTGAAGGCCCTCGGCATCGACAATCATCACCCGGTCGAGGCGGAGATCAGGATCATGAAGAAGTGGCTGGAGCGCTACGGCTTCTCCATGGAGCTCATCCGGGAGGCCTGCACGAGAACCGTCATGGGCGCGTCGAAGCCCACCCTGAATTACGCGGACGGCATCCTCTCCAGATGGCATCAGGCGGGTGCCGCCACCATGGAGGACGTAAGAAGGCTGGACGAGGAGCACGAGAAGGCCAAAACCGCCCGCAGAGATCCGGAACCCGCCGGCAGGGCCGCGCCGCGCCGGACAAAAAAGAACTTCAGCAACTTTGAGGAGAGAGATTACGACTTCGGCGCCCTCGAGTCGAGGCTTCTCGAAAAGCAGATCATAAGTACGGAGGAACACTGATTCATGGCACTCACCAATTCCCAGTATGACGCGGTCATGAGACGGTACGATGAGATCCGCGAGACCAACCGCCGCGAGGCGGAGGACCGCCTGGCCGAGGTATACCGGCGGATTCCCCGCTACCGCGAGCTGGATGACGAGGTGAGCACCCTCTCCTTCGAGGCGGCAAAGCGGCGGATCACCGATCCCGCCAGCGACCTCTCCTCCTATCACGCACGTCTGGCGGAGATCGGCGGGGAGAAGAAAGCGCTTCTTCTTGCGGCGGGGCTGCCGGAAGACTACACGGAGATGCGCTGGAACTGTCCTCTCTGCCGCGACACCGGATATATCGGCACAAGGCCCTGCACCTGCTTTGAGAAGGCCTCCGCCGATCTCATCTACGGGATGTCCGGACTAGCCGGAATTGCAGAAGATGAGGACTTCGGTCACTTTTCTTTCCGTTTCTACTCTGATACAATATTGGATGAGGCAAGCGGCAGGACGCCGCTCGAGCTCGCGAAAAGCGCCTTCGAGACGGCAAAGGCCTTCACGGGAAGAATCGGGGAGAAGGACGCCAATCTCTGCATCTACGGCTCCACCGGAGTGGGAAAGACCTTCCTCACGCACTGCATCGCAAAGGAAGCGCTGTCCGCGGGATATCAGGTGATCTGCATCTCGGCGGGCGAGCTCTTCGAGCGGCTGGCAGACTCCGCCTTCCGAAGGAGCGGCGGAGACGCGGGGCGCGGGATGATCAGCGGAGCCGATCTTCTCATCATCGACGACCTCGGCACCGAGCTCACCAACGCCTTCACCGCCTCCGAGCTCTTCCGCCTGATCAATGAGCGGGCCAGAGACAGAAGGTCCACGGTCATCTCCACCAATTTGTCTCTTCAGCAGCTGAAGGAGCAGTACTCGGAGCGGATCATTTCCCGTATCATGAGCCGCTACACCATGGTCCGCATGGCGGGAGAGGACATACGTATTCTGAAAGTACTGAATTCATGATTCCGGTACCTGGGCGGCCAGCTGCCGAGGCACCCGTCCCCAATCAAAGGAGAATGGTATGATTTCTGACAGAAATGACACGCAGGCAAAACCCGTCCTCGACACGACGCCTGAGGGAAGACTCGCGATTGTTCCTTTGAAAAGCACCATGGAAATCGGAAGAAAGATCGACGAGTACCTCGTTGAGTGGCGCAAAAAGCGCGTCATGAAGGGGATCGTCAGCAGCGCGAACGGATATGTGCGTGATTCCTTCATCCTGAACGCCGAGACACCCCGCTTCGGCTCCGGCGAGGCCAAGGGGCACATCGAATCCGTGCGCGGGGACGATCTGTACCTGCTCGTCGACGTCATGAACTACAGCATCACCTACCGCCTGGCGGGATACGAGAACGTCATGTCTCCGGACGATCACTACGCGGATCTGAAGCGCGTCATCGGGGCCGCGGGCAAGAAGGCCCACCGGATCAACGTCATCATGCCCTATCTCTACGAGGGCAGACAGGTTCTGCCGGGCGGGCGGGAGTCCTCGGACTGCGCCTGCATGCTGCAGGAACTGATCGACCTCGGCGTCACCAACATCATCACCTTCGATTCTCACGACCCACGGGTCTACAACTCCATTCCGCTCGAGAGCTTCGAGACGATCAGCCCCGCGTATCAGTTTATTAAAAATGTGCTCCGCTGCGCGGACGACATCAAAATCGACAGTGACCACCTCATGATCATAAGCCCGGATGAGGGCGGCATGGACCGGGCCATCTATCTGGCCAACGTCCTCGGCGTCGATATGGGCATGTTCTACAAGAGACGGGATTACACGACCTATGTCGAAGGCACACATCCCATCCTCGCCAACGAATTTCTCGGATCCGAGGTCGAGGGAAAGGATATCATCATCATCGACGACATGATCTCCTCCGGGGACAAGGCCCTGGAAGCCGCGCGGCTGCTGAAGCAGCGGAAGGCGGGGCGGATTTTCCTCTGCGCCACCTTCGCGATTCTCACCTACGGCACGGAGCCCTTCGACAGTGCCTACCGGGATGGGGCCTTCGACAAGCTGATCACGACCAATCTCGTCTATCAGCCGCAGGAGCTCCTGGAAAAGCCCTACTACGTGAGCTGCGACATGAGCAAGTTCCTCGCGCTCATCATCGACACCCTGAACCACGACTCCTCCCTCTCCTCGCTTCTCAATCCCATGGACCGGATCAAGCGGGTGATCACCAGATACGAGAACGGGGAAAAAGTGTGACATGCAGAATAAAAAAGAAGGGGAAGCACGCTGTGCCTCCCCTTCTTTTTTATTCTGCATGTCCCGGACGAAGCGGATATCCGCGGCCCGCTTACGCCTCCACTTTTCCCGTGAGAGAATCCCCGTCCGCGTCAATCAGGATCTTCGATCCCTCGTGCACCTGGCCGCCCAGAATAATCTTCGCCGCCAGCGTCTCCACGTGCTGCTGCAGGTACCGCCGGAGCGGCCGCGCGCCGTACACCGGGTCATAGCCGCGGTCAATCACGAGCCGCTTTGCCTCATCGCTTAAGACAAGGCTCAGCTGCTGATCCGCCAGCCTGCGGTTCAGATCCTCGAGCATAAGCTCGATGATGCCGCTTATGTTCTCCTTTGTGAGCGGCTTAAAGAGGATGGTCTCGTCGAGCCGGTTGAGGAATTCAGGCCTCATGCGGCTTCGCAGCTCGCCCTCCACAAGTTCTCTCGCCTCCTCGCTGATCTCCCCCTCCTCATTGATCCCGTCCAGCAGATACTGCGAACCGATATTCGAGGTCAGGATGATGATCGTATTTTTGAAGTCGACCGTGCGTCCCTGGCTGTCCGTGATGCGTCCGTCGTCCAGCACCTGAAGCAGCACGTTGAACACAT
>CAYLHR010000094.1:0-8129 GCA_964383335.1 uncultured Lachnospiraceae bacterium | reverse complement strand
GCGGAAGCTGGAAGTCGAGCTGGATGGTGCCCATCTGCCACTCGCGTCCCAGGCAGTCCCTCATCTGCAGATCGATCTTAGGCCCGTAAAATGCGCCGTCTCCCTCGTTGATCTCGTAATTCCCCTCGCCGTAAATCTTGTCGAGGATGGCCTTCAGGGACGCCTCCGCCTGATTCCAGAGCTCGATATCGCCCATGAAGTCCTCCGGGCGGGTGGAGAGCTCGGCGCGGTAGGTGAGACCCAGCGTGCTGTACATCTCGTCCGCGATGCTCATGATATCGTGGATCTCCTCCTCGATCTGGTCCTCGCGGATATAGTTGTGAGAATCATCCTGGCGGAACTCCTGGACGCGGAAGAGGCCGTTCAGCTCGCCGGACTTCTCCTTTCTGTGAATCACGTCCACCTCATTTAAGCGGATCGGGAGATCCTTGTAGCTGTGAAGGTCTCTGGCGTACACTTTCACGGTATTCGGGCAGTTCATGGGCTTCACGGCCCAGTAATCCTCTCCGTCCTCCTGGATGCAGAACATATTCTGGCGGTAATGCCCCCAGTGTCCCGAAATCTCCCAGATCTCCTTGTTGTTGATCACCGGAGCGGAAATCTCGGTGTAGCCGTGCAGCTCATGCACGCCTCTCCAGTATTCGAGAAGCGCGTTGAAGAGCTTCCAGCCCCTGGGGAGCCAGTAGGGCATGCCGGGCGCCGTGTGGTCAAACATGAAGAGATCCAGCTGCGGACCCAGCTTTTTGTGATCTCGCTCCATCGCTTCCCTGACCAGGTCGAGATGGGCCTTCAGCTCCTGCTTGCTCGGGAAGGCGTAGACATAAATTCTCTGAAGCTGGTCATTGTGCTCGTCGCCCTTCCAGTAGGAGCCGGAGACGGACTTGATCTTAAAAGCCGTGCTGAGAAGTTCCTGCGAGTTCTCCACGTGCGGGCCTCTGCAGAGATCCGTGAAGTCGTCGCCCGTCCTGTAGATCGTGATGGTCTCGTCCTCCGGAAGGTCGACGATGGTCTCCGTCTTATACTTCTGATCCTTAAACATCTCGAGGGCCTCGGCCTTCGAGACCTCGATTCTGGTCCAGGGCTCCTTCCTCTTAAGGATATCGCGCATCCGGTCCTCGATCTCCTTGAAATCGTCCTTGCCGACCGTGCGGGGAAGCATGAAATCATAATAAAACCCGTCGGCGATCTGCGGTCCGATCGCGTACTGGACGTTCTCCTTCCCGAACATCTCGATCACGGCCTTGGCCAGAATATGCGCCATGGAGTGACGGTATACCTGCAGATACTCTTCTCTGTCCATAATCTTTGATTCTCCTTATAAGCTAATCGGAACCGGGATCATACAGAACCCGGTTCCGTCTGATACAACGCCTATTGCGGCAGTTATATAATACTACATCCGAAATGTGCCGCTGTCAAATCTGACTTGATCTGCCGTGATAGAGCGCCTTCGCGCGGATCAGCTCCATATCGGACCGCCGCATGCCCTCATCGAAATCAAAGTCTTCCTTCGTCTGAGTGTCAATGCCGTAGGCAAAGGACAGCGCGTAATCCTCAATATGATGCTCCTTCGCCTCATTTAAGATCTTCTCCATCACGATCTCCGCCTGGGAAGTGTCCGTGGCGCAGCAGATGATGAGGAACTCGTCTCCGCCCGTCCGGATAATCGTGTCTCCCTGGCGCGTGAAGTGCTTCTTGAGAAGGGCCGCCAGCTCCGCCAGCATATCATCTCCCCGCTCATGTCCGTACTTGTCATTGACCTGTTTCAGGTCATTGCAGTCGAGGGACACAAACGTCACCGGGAATTCCGCCTCCGGCAGAATATTCTCCATCCAGTAATTCATGTAGTTCCTGTTGAAGCATCCCGTGAGATAATCCGTATAGGCGATCTCCCTTAAGCGGTTTCTCTCCTTCTTCTCATACTCCTCCCGGACCTTCCGGCTCTCACGGAGACTCCGCACCTTTGAGATCGCGTAGACGATCAGGGAGAGGAGCATCGCCGCGGCCGCGGCAAATGCGGCGCGCACAGGCGCAAGCTCATGCCACCGCAGGCTCTTGATCACGGGAAGCGTCACTTCATCGACCACCTCTCCCGTCTGTCTGGAGAGCACGCCGAAGTGGAAGACATAATTGCCGCCGTCCAGGTTCGTGTAGCTGACGGTGGAGAGATCACTTAGCGGCATGACCACCCGGTCATCGTCGAACCCCTCCAGATAATAGAAGATCTCCGGATCCTCCAGGCTGTAGGTCAGCACGTGCGTGTCAAATTCCAGTCGGAAGGTCTCGGCATCGGCCTGATAGGCCTCCGCGCCCTGCATGGGATGCGCCGCGCCGTCCTCCTTCACCTGATCGATGACCAGCTGATAGTGGCGCTGTTCCTCGCTGCCGTCCTTCAGGTGAAATGCGGCAATTCCTCCCGTACCGCAGAAGAGGAGATCATCCCCGTCAAAGAACTGATTGGAGTTCGCCGTGATCTCATAGGGAAGTCCGTCATCGTGCTGGAAGAGCCGGAACTCCTCCACGCGCTCTTCGTAAAGCGACTCCTCCGTCGTGCGGAAAATGCCGCTTCCCGTGAGAACCAGAACCTCCTCGTCCTCCGTGATCAGAAGATCCAGCATATTGGAGGGCGGGAATTTCTCAATTCTCTTCAGGTTGCCCCCGGCGTCCAGATGCGTGATGCTGTTGCCCGTCACCATCCACAGATTGCCCTCCGTTCTGCTGAGACAGAACTTCATGATGACGTTAGAGGACAGTCCGTTGTCCATGGTCTTGTGGAAGACGACCTTCCCGTCCCGGACCGCGTAGAGACCATAGCCGTCGGTCCCGCAGTAGATGGTGTCGCCCGACTCCACGACGCAGAGCACGCGGAAGGGCAGATCCTCGGGGTTGTCGACGATATCGCTGACCTGCCCCTTCTCATTAATCAGATAGGCGCCGCTGTCCGTTCCGGCCAGCAGGCCGCCTTTCGCCTTCGTGATGCAGCGGAAATTATCGGAGCGGATCTCCGGATGGCGGGCGGTCGTCCAGGTTGACCATTTTCCTTCCGCCGAATAGCAGAGAAGCCCCGCGCCCTTGGTCGCGGCCCAGAGCCCCCCGTCCTCGTCCGCGTACAGCGAGCGGATCCGGACGTGAGCCAGCCTGTCGTAGGCCGGGTCCTTAATCTCCTCCCGCGTTCTCGCGTCCAGAATCAGAAGGCCGTCATCGTGCCCGACATAGATTCTTCTGCCGATGCGCACAACCGCGTTGGCGACAATGCCGGACAGCCCCGCGCTACGGCTCACATCCTCGAAAGTGCCGTAGCAGACCTTCAGGATACCCTGCCGGGATGAGACAAACCAGTAATTGCCCTCGGTATCCACCATGATTCTGTCGACAGAGTTGTCCATCGCCAATCTCTGCATGCGCAGCGTGCCCTTCTCATAGACGCCAATTCCGCTGTCGCAGCAGATCCAGAGAGTATCCGTCCCCTTGTAGAGGATGTCATTGATCACCTGCAGCCGGTCGTCCTCAATAATCCGCTGGACCCTGAAGGCAGAGTCACAGATCAGGAGCTTGTTTCCGGATGTGCCGATAAAATATCCCCTGGTCTCAGTCTCCCGCGTGATACAGCGGATCTCCTCCTGACATTCGTCGAAAAGGAGTTCCTCGCACTTCTTTCCGTCCCACACGAACAGCCGCCCGTCTCTTGAGACAAGAGCCGCCTCGCCGGGGGCGATGCAGAGGATCCGGTTGATAAAGACCTCGGAGAGCTCAGGGATATCCAGCTTCTGTATCTCACCCTCCGGCGAGACCGTGCCGATTCCGGAAGGCGTCCCGAACCACACCGTCCCGTCCTCCGCGAGCGCGAGACTCTGGACGGCGGTGATGCCAAGATCTGACTCCTCCGACAGATAATCAAATTCCTGATTCTGATACCGGACAAGGCCTCTGTCCGCCGACGCGATCCAGAGGGTATCATCCGCGCCCTTCATCAGATCGATAATATTAGAGAGCTCGCCCCACCCGTAGGGCTCGAATCTTCTTCCGTCATAGCGAACAAGACCGCCGTATCCGCCGATCCAAAGGAAACCGTCCTCTGTCTGTGCTATGGCTGTTGACGAGGTTGACAGGAGGCCATCTTCATATGTGAAGAGCTCCTGGGAGTCGCCGTCGAAGAACAGATCCGAATCCGCGTGTACGCGGTCCGGGAACAGGACGAGGAGCAGCAGTATTAAGATGAACAGTCCGGTTCGTTTCTTCATGCGTTTCTCTGAAGGTGCTTAGGTTGACGGGCTGCGGGATGCACATTAACTCATGCCTTTGCGACAGGGATGCTGATGTCTTTCTTCTCGCCGTTCGCACTGAATGTAACGATCAGTTCAACTTTGCCATCGGCATTTTTTCCCAGATGACTGATATAGTCATATGAGATCTTCTTCCTGCTTCCGTCGCTGTAAATACCGATCACTTCAAAATCTGATTCCTGAAGACTGGTCTGCAGTTTTCTGCTGATAATTCGGTTGCTTTCGGTTTCGGTATATTTTCTCGGATTCTCTTTCCCGACATACTTTGCGGTCCAGGACTCAAGCGTCGCCGGCTTTGGATCAGGCTTTCTCTTAAGCGTCAGCTTAATCTCCTTGAGAAGTTCCTTCTCATCAGAAATGATGACGACATACTTGCTTTCAGCCGCATCCGTACTCGGATATTCCGTCCAGCTGAGCTTGCATCCGACCTTGCTGTACGCCCCGTATCTGGCAAACTCATCAAAGGTAAACTGGTGGTTCGCCGGAATCGGCTGCTTACCGGTATACTTCACCGTGTTCGTCTGAGTTCCGCTTCCGGATGTGCCGGAGCCCGTTCCCGAAGATGACGAGGACGAAGAAGAGGAGGATCTCTTCTTTACCGTAACCCTCTTTTTGTAGGTCTTGAGAACCTTGCCCCTATAACATACCTTAGCCGTGATCACGGCTTTACCCTTTTTCAGAGCGCGGATCACGCCCTTTTTGCTGACACTGGCAACGGAAGGCTTTGAGCTTTTATATCTGACGGTGGCACTGTCGATCCCCTTCACCTTCATGGTCTTTGTCTTCCCGATGACCAGGGTGATCTTTTTGGTATTGCACTTGAAGTTCTTTTTCTTCGGGGGCACGACGACCTTGACCTTCTTCTTGTATACCGCCTTCTCGCCGCCGAAGGTGTAGACGACCTTGATCTTCGAGATGCCCTTCGCCTTTGCCACAAGCGTGCCGTTCTCGAGCAGGTCCGCGGCGGCCGGATTTGATACAGTCCAGGTGGCCCGCACGTCGTAGGGCAGGCCGAGCTTACACTTCTTCGACGTACCCTTCTTCATGGTCACGGTCTTCTTATTAAAAGAGACCACCGCGACATCCATCTTTGTCTTTCTGCCGCCCTTCTCGCAGGTAATATCCGCGCGGCCCACCTTGACGGGCTTCAGGATATAACTGCTGCCGCTTTTTACGACCTTCACCACCCCTGTCTTTGAAGAGGTCACGCTGCTGTATCCGGTCAGCTTCTCGGATACCCCCTTCTTCATGAGGTGCTGCGTAGCTGCGGACACAGTACACGGAAACATACAGATGAGCGTAAGAAGCGCAAGCATTATCAGTTTTCGGGTCATTCCTTTTTTCATACGTCTCTCCTCCGATCCTGCCGCGGTTCCCTCAGCCACCCGGCAGGGTCTGTTTTGTGATTGAGTGCTGACCGGATGGTGAAACAGACAGGCACTTTGCGCCACAATGTCTGCCCGCAATGCAAATCAACATACTCATAAGACGAGCACAGCCCGAATCTCCGGCTTTCTGTGCGCGTCTTTCTGCAATTTAATTATAAACAGCTGACATTTCATGTCAAGAGCGGCATCTCCGCGCATGCAGCCGGAAAGTGCAGTTCTGATCTCAGATCACTTCCCTCAGGGTCTGCATGAGATGCTTCGGATCAACCGGTTTTGAGACATGACCGTTCATTCCGGCATCCAGAGCCTTTCTGACATCTTCACTGAAGGCATTTGCGGTCATCGCGATAATCGGAACCCCGCAGTCCGACGTCTCCGGAAGCTGCCGGATCGCGCGCGCGGCTTCATAACCGTTCATAACGGGCATCTGGATATCCATAAGCACGGCGCTGTAATATCCCGCGGGCGCCTGAGAGACGAGTTCTACCGCTTCCTGTCCGTTTACCGCACAGGTGACCTCAAGTCCCATGGCGTTAAGCAGCATGACGGCGAGTTCCCGGTTCACCTCCATGTCCTCCGCCAGAAGAATTCTCTCTCCGTTGAACCGTTCCGGACGATCATCCGTTCTGCGGACCGCGTCCGCGGATATATTCTCCGATGCGAAGGGGAATGAGAGAGAGACGATTGCCTCAGTCCCCTCCCCCGGTGCCGTAACGAGCCCGATCCGGCCGTCCATCAGTTCCACGATGTTCTTCGTAATGGCCATGCCAAGCCCGGTTCCCTGGATGCCGCTCACAGTGGAATTTCTCTCCCGCTCAAAGGCCTCGAATACCTTCTCCGCGAATTCCGGAGACATCCCGATGCCGGTATCCTTCACGCGGATTTCATAATCCGCCGCGTCCGCCCCGCTGCCCGTCTCTTTGATCAGAACAGAGACGGAGCCGCCCTCTGGCGTGAATTTAAGGGCGTTGCTGACGAGATTGAGCAGCACCCGGGACAGCCGGTTTCTGTCGCACAGAACGTTCCGGTGAACCAGGTCACAGCTGACATCATAGCGGATCTGCCGCTCCGACATCTGGGCCGAAAACATGTCACGGATTTCGTCCGCCAGAGAAACGAGATCCGAGGGAACGGGTTCGATGGTCATCTTCCCGCTCTCGATCCGGCTCATTTCCAGGATATCATTGATGAGAGCAAGCAGATGCCGGCTGGAGGAATCAATCTTCTTCAGAAAATCCCGGACCGAAGAAATGCTCTCCTCCCGCATCGCGAGGTGTGCGAAGCCGATGATGGCATTCATAGGCGTTCTGATATCATGGGACATATTAGAAAGAAATGCCGACTTTGCGGCACTCGCCTGCTCGGCCGACGCGAGGGCATCTTTGAGCCGCTCATTTCTTTCGAGCTGTTCCCGCACCGGTTTTGTGATATCGGAAACCAGCATAAGACAGAAATCGAAGCGCGGTTCCGCCATATAAAAGCTGAAGCGCTTGTAGAAAAGTCTGCCGTCCCTGCTGCACGGACAGTCGACGGTATAGGAGCCGTCCCGCGAAACACACCGCTTCACCTCTTCAAAGCTGAGGGCGGCGGCGAGGCGCTCCTTCTCTTCGTCCGTCCCGTGAAGGATCGGAATAAATTTTCTCTCGATAAAATCCTGAAAATGCCCCTGTTCCCCTTCAGGCAGTACACACCCGCAGAGTCCGTCCTCACAGCTGCAGCTGACAACCGTGTACATGTCGTCCGCGAGATAGGCAACCAGATCATACTGCTCTCCCAACACCCCGGTGCTGATCGCTTCATTCACCATCTCGCGGCTGCACTCGCGTTCCGTAATAAAGGCCGCGGCGTACCCTGAACCCGGCTGTTCTGCAAGAGAAGCGTTCAGCCGCACAAAACAGTTTCTGCCGTCCTGTCTTCTTGTAAAAAAGACTTTTGAGATCTGCCTTCTGCCCGTCGAAAACATGTCAAGCAGCTCTTCTCTCTCAAAGCCCGTCTTTTCCTCCCCCGAATCCCCTGCCGTAATCAGGGCGCTCCGCCTTGCGGAGATCAGGCCGCTCCAGGTGTCCTCCGTAAGATCGCTCTCAAAAAGATCCTTTCCGGCCTTTTCCTCCACTTTATCCTTCGTCAGATTCACCCGGAACACCGCGAGAGAATCACCGGTGATCTGATCAAGGTTACTCCTCAGCTCCCGGTACAGGGCTTCCAGACGCTCGTCATTTTCCCGGATCCGCGTCGTAATCAGCCGCATCACTCTGAGAATCAGGAAGACAAAAATGCTGCCGCCGAGCAGAATTCCTCCGACAATCAGATCCGGCCGGCCGAAGAGTCCCACGAGCACATACCCGATCAGAAAGACAATCAGAAGCAGACGCGGCAGAGCAAGGGCCGAGCGGCTGATGCCGAGGCGGCTCATTTCTCCCGCGTACTTTTCATAGGCGCGGTATCGAAGGATATTAAT
>CAYLHR010000093.1:0-8152 GCA_964383335.1 uncultured Lachnospiraceae bacterium | reverse complement strand
TCTGTATTCCAGAACGCCCGGCCACGCCTCCTTCGCGATGCGGATCTCCTCTTTGCGGTTCTGTCCGATGCCGACGGTTTCCGCCGCCTCAAAGTCGCCCGAAGCGCTGACCAGTACCTCCGCGTTCATCACGGCGGGGCCGTAGATCACAAGGTTTTCATTTTCTTCTGTTGTCCGGACCGCCGCGTCCTCACAGTAGAAGGCCGCGTTGATCTCCTCCGAGCTCAGTGCCCACTGAGCAAGATTCGTTCAGCAGTCCTTAAAAGAGGAGCTCTCCACACCTGTCTCAAGCTCGTACCGGTCCCCGAGGCCGCGGACAATTTCCTCCGTGAGCACACCGGTGATGTCATCCCCGGCGCCGATCCGTATGGGTGCCCTGTCATTCCACTTCCGCTCAGCCGGAAGCAGCGCCGAGCAGAGTGAGGCCGTCACAATGCCGGCGGCAATAAAAAGCAGCGCCTTCCGCCCCGTCTCCAAATCACTTCTCCCCCGTCTTCCTGATTCCGGACCTGATGGCTTTAAAGAGAGCATAAAGCGCGTAGGCCACCAGAATTCCGCTGCAGATCCAGGTTCCCCAGGGAGGAAGCTCGATGATGAACTTATTGGCCGCCCCGATTGTGTTGGTTGTCTGGTCAAAGTCAAGCACCGGCTTAAAGCCCGGCATGAGCAGGCGGTTTGTGAGCCAGCCCACGAAATTCGAGATCGCGACGACCATGGTGAAATACATGATCATCGCTCTTTTCCCTATGGTCCGCGAGATTGTCAGAAGCTCCGGGATGTTCGTGCCCGCCCCGGCCATAAGGAAGGTAATCGCGACGCCCGGCGCCGCGCCGCTCGCCACGATCGCGGCGATAAAGGGAATGTGGCCGACCGCGCACACATACATAAGCGCCGCCACGACCGTGATCCCGAGAAGAGAAATCATGCCCGGATTGCCCAGATAATCGTGGATGAACGACTGCGGAACAACCGTAAAGAGAAAGCCCGCCGCCAGCATGCCCGTTACGGTATATTTGCTGATGGTGACACTCAGCTCCGTGAGGGACCAGTGAAGCCCGCTCGCCACTTTCTGCCAGAAAGTCGGCTCCTCGAACTCAAGCTGAATCATGGAGCCCCCCTCTTCGCCGTCCGCGTCCTTATTGCCGGCGTATTTTTCATTGATGCCGACATGCAGCTCATTTCCGGCAAACCGGTTCGCGACGAGCCCGATGATCATGGGAGCGACAAAACCAGTGATGATATAGATGATCGCGATTTCCCTGCCCAGAAGTCCCCAGGCGAGAATCACGGCCAGGGGGTTGATCATGGGCGTACTTGTCATGAAGGCGAGCGTAGGTCCCAGATAGGCCCCGCTGTAGTACATGCTGATTCCGAGCGGAATCGTCCCGCAGCTGCAGATCGGGATCAGCATGCCGGACACGGTCGTCCAGAATACCCCGCTTATGCGGGCGGACCCGATCGCCGTCTTCTGAATCTTCTCCGGCTTCAGAAATTCATGCAGGACTCCGGCCAGCAGGAAGCTGAAGATCATCCACGCGGACGCGCTGTTCAGCATGGACCACGCGGAGACGATCACGCTCCGGCAAAACTCCAGAAAATCACCCATTACAGTTTCAGTGCCTCCTCAAATGCCTTTCGCACAGCAGGCTTTGTCAGTTTCGTCACAGCCTTTTTCTCGTTGATTACCAGCATGCTTTTTGTCACGGCGCCGTATTTTTTCACGTACTCCGTATCCTTCCCCGCTTCATAGATGCGGACGTGAATTTTCCCGCCGTACTCTTTGTCCAGGACTCTGACCAAGTCACCAAAGACCTCGCATCATGCGCATGCGCTGATATATTCGATACACGGTTTTTCCATCCGATTTACCTCTTTTGAAAATGTGCCGGGTCATGCGGCTTCTTCACGCAGAACGTTTTTCCGCCATGCTTCCCGGCGGCATATTGAAAAAGATTATAGCCCATGACCGGACGAGCTTGGATTTTTATTAAAAAAATGAATAAACCTTTTCCGGAACCGGCTCCGGAGGATATATTCAAAAGGCAGTGTCATCAAATACGCAAAGATTGAGGAAGGGGGAACCGCTTTTGAGTGAAAACCGGGACGTCGACCGGATGATCCATGCCGCCAGAAGCAGGGACCGCAGGAATTTCAGGCGGATCAGCGGCAGGAACTATAATGTCGGCGCCATACTGTCTCTCGCGGGTATCTGCGTCGTCTGGTATTTTGCCGCGCACGCCGTCAACTCGCATTTCATCTTTCCTCCCCTGGAGGATGTTCTGTACCAGATTTATTATTCCCTGACGGATATCTACGTCCTGACGAATCTGGGCATCACCATGAGGCGCGTCATAACCGGCGCTCTCTACGCCTTTGTGATCGGCTTTCCGCTAGGCATGCTGATGGGGTATTCGCCCCGGCTGCTCCGGATCATCTCGCCGTTTATCAATTCACTCCGGCAGGTTCCGATCATGTCATGGGTTCCGCTCACGATCGTCTGGTTCGGAATAGGCGACGGTCCGACCATTTTCCTCATCGCCTTCAGCGGCGTGTTCACGATCATTCTGAACACGATTGCCGGCGTCCAGGATATCAGCAAGGACTTTTACAATGCCGCCAGATCGATGGGCGCCAACACACTCGATATTATTAAGGATATCGTGCTTCCCGGATCCCTTCCGGGTGTTCTGACCGGCCTCCGGCTCGCGATCGGTCTCGGATGGATGTCCGTCATATGAGCGGAGTTCATCGCGACAAGTGCCGGGTTCGGTTACATAATGGTGGAAGCGCAGGGAAGACTTCAGACTGACAAGGTGATCGCCTACATGATCATCGCGGGTCTCATCGGTTTTCTCATCGACACCATCCTGGTGTTCTGTGAAAGAGCACTTTTAAGATGGAAGGACAATATCTGACAGCATGTCACGATATGACAGGACGGAGCATACGGCATGGCCACCAGGTTGCCGCCGTCAAAAAACAGCCTCACCGGAGGCTGTTTTTTTCTGTTTCCGCATCCCGCAGGCTTACCCGCCGTTTGCGATTCTTTTTCTTCCGGGCTCAGCGCGCGCGGTAATGCCCGTCTGTTCCTCCTCCAGACATTTTCTGGCGCAGTCCTCCGTCTCCAGAAGCTGCACGGCGAACGGGTAGAAAATGCGCCCCTCCTCGGAAGGCAGCACAGCCTTCGTCGAGCGGACGAGCAGCTGAACGCCCAGTTCCTCCTCAAGCTGCCTGATATGCGTACTCACCGTCGGCTGCGAAATAAACAGACTTTTAGCCGCTTTTGAGAAGCTCTGATGATCCACAACGCTGATAAAACTCTTCACACACTCAAGGCGCATGTCACAAAAACACTCCCTTTTCAGGTTTCTTCCGGACTGCTCTTTTTCAGAAAAAAATTCATAATATAACACCTGTCATTCTAAGTGAACATCTTTCATCCCGTCCAATTATTCGTACTAATCCGCTCCTCTGCCTATTGAAATTTTTTATAAGCCAGCTGTTCATTACAAAATATTCGTTTTTTTAATATTCATCGTCTTTACTAAATTTCTGAGATAAACTAAATAAAGATTCTGCGGCGAAACACCGCATGTTTTAGGGAGGAAAAAAAAATGAGACATTTTAAGAAAGTGCTGGCGGGGGGACTTGCCGCTGCCCTGGCAGTGTCCTCACTGACAGGATGTCATAACAGCAGCTCCTCAAACACCGTATCCGTGGAGGCCACGGACTACGACCCGAAGGCTGCGGCCGCAGATTTCAAGGCCGGAGAGCTCACCGACGCGGACAAGGATTACACCGTGGAAATGGGCTACTTCAACTGCGACCATATGTGCTGCTCCATCATCGGGGAGAAAGCCGGGATCTACGACGCGCTCGGCGTGAAGGTCAATCTCACCAAATCCCCCGAGACCGTGAACGCACTCATCAGCGGCGCCATGGACGTCGGCTATATGTTCTTCAGCAAGAACCTGATGACGGCCGATTCGCCCGTGTTCCAGGCCGCGGCAAATCACATCGGCGGATCCCGCTATCTGGTCGTAAGACCCGATATGGATACAAGCGACCCGAAGGTAATCGAGGGAAAGACGATCTCGATGACCGCGGAGCCCGACATCAACCCCGAGTGGCGCAAATGGTCCGAGGAGTATGGTTTCTCCTTCAAGCCGTCCGATTATGATATTGTCACCATGGGACAGCAGGACGCGATGTTCGCCTTAAAGGCCGGACAGATTGACGCCTTCACCTGCTGTGACCCCTACGCGTCGATCGCCGAGTTCGAGGGCTTCGGCAAGGTGATGTGCGTGAGCTGGGGTGCGAACCTGAAAGACGGAGAGCTCCTCACGGATGACAACGCCGGCACCTGCTGCAGCTACGCGATGACCAAGGCATTCCGCGATGAGCATCCGGAGCTCGCGCGCCGCATGATCTACGCGCATATGCTGGCGGTCAAGTACCTCTACACGCATCCCTACAACGCGGCCATGATGTTCGCCGACGGCTTCGATGTGGATCCCTATGTCGGCCTCCGGACCGTGTACATGAAGACCGTCGCCGAAGGAAGAACCATCACCTGGCAGTGGTCCGAGCAGAACATGAAGAACAACGAGGAGTTCGAGACACAGTGGACGAATCCGTCCATCCCCGAAGAGGACGTCATTTACGCGGAGGATTCCAAAAACTCCCTTGAGCTCTCCGGCAAGCTTTTCGATGACGCGGGCATTCCCGACTTCGACGAGTTCATTAAGAATGAAGTGGACCCCGTCTTCCCGCTCGGCATGACGTTTGAGGACTGGTACAACGCCGCGAAGACCATCGACAGCATTCCGGATGATCAGGCAGTGGATATCACGAAGACCGCGACTCCCTACCTGAACGAGAACATCAAGGACAATGCGGCATAAAGAAAAACACATGATAAATGATGAAAGCGCCTGCGGTTTCCGCAGGCGCTTTTTTCCGGGTCAGAACCTCTGACCGAAATCTGCTATCAGCACTCCTCCATTCCCTCTCCGAAGAGGTTGACGGTCTTCCCGTCCATCACGCGGAAGATCCCGTATCCGATCTTCTCCCCCTTGCTTCCCTGAAGGACAAATTCCATCTCGTCCTTCTCATCTATATTTTTAAAATGAATCTTCTGATTCTCCACCGGGGCCCGGATCGGTTCCGTGAAGGAAGCCGATCCGCCTTCCTCCCCGATCTCCACCGTGAGCCAGACGGGCGTATATCCGAATCCCGTCACCTTCTCGCTCTCGAGAGAGTAAAGGATCACGAGATCACTGAGGCCGTCATCCGTGAGATCCTCCTCGCACGCGAGAAGCACCTCGGCATCGGTGTGGCCGCTCTTAAATATCTCAAGGAGCGGATTCCCGTCTTCCACGGAAGGGGCGTATTCCAGCTCGCGCCCGACCCTCTTCCCGTCCGAGTATTCCGTGACCGCCCCGGGCGATTCCGCCCCCTGCCTCTCATAAAGCCGGTCGAGCGCGCGGCGGGCCTGAAAACCGCCGGCCAGAACCGCGGCCAGAAGCAGAAAGCGGATCCACATTGTCCTTTTATTCAAGTGTCTGTTTCCCCGCTGTATATTTTGTCTGTTATCTGCTACATTTTACCCCCTCCGGAAACATTCGTAAAGTCCGCCGCGGACTCCTGATCTTCTATTAAATTCTTTAATAATTTTTGTTGAGAGAAAGAAGGTATGTTACGGTTTAAGCAACAGAAAAAATACAGAAATGATCCCGCTCCCTTTCCGGAAAAGCGGATCATTTCGGAACACGGAGGTATGCATATGCCGGTTTCACTCCCGGAACATTTTGAAGATTTTGCCGAGGCGAGGCGCGAGGGCTTCCTTCGCATCAAAGAGCTGAAGGAGCAGGGCAAGGACATCTGCGGGGCCTTCTGCCAGTATACGCCCGCGGAGATCATAAAGGCCGCCGGTCTCTACCAGGTCGCCCTCTGCGGTCAGAGCCCCGATCCGATTCCGACGGCGGAGACGCGTCTTCCCGCCAATCTCTGTCCGCTCATCAAGTCGAGTTACGGGCACGCGCTCGAGGAGAGCTGCCCCTACGCGTACTTCTCGGATATTGTCGTCGGCGAGACAACCTGCGACGGCAAGAAGAAGATGTACGAGCTGCTCGGCGAGCTGAAGCCCATGCAGGTCATCCATCTCCCGAGCATCCCGGACTACGACCGGTCGCTCGAGATGTGGACCGAGGAGGTGCGCGCGTTTAAGAAGGGGCTGGAGGATCATTTTCATATCACCATCACGGATGACGCTCTCAACGAGGCGATCCGGTGGTGCAACAAGGAGAGACGGCAAAAGGCCCGGATCTATGAGCTCGGGCGCTTTGATCCGCCGGCGATCGAGGGAACCGCGATGAACGAGATCGCGAACGGCGTCCAGTACATGTTCAACGACGAGGAAAAATACAACAAGATCCAGGAGATCTACGAGGAGTGCGAAAAGAATTACCGCGAGGGACACGGTCCCTATGAACCGGATCCGGCGAGGCCGCGCCTCATCGTGTCCGGCGGCGGCTATTTTGCGACATCGGGAAAGACGATCAACGTGATGCAGGAGCTGGGCGCGGCGATCGTCTGCTTCGAGGGCTGCTGCGGCATCTCCTCTCTCCGGAGGCTGGTCGACGAGGACACCTCCCGCGATCCGATCGAGCGCATCGCCGAAAAATACCTGGAGGTTCCCTGCGCCGTCGTCTCCCCCAACAACCGGAGATTCGACCAGGTGCGGCAGACCATCACCGAGTGGAAGGCAGACGGATACGTCAGCCTCACCCTTCACTCCTGCCACCCCTTCGCGATCGAGACGGAGAACATCCGCCGCGTCTGCGAGGAGTGCGGGATCCCGCTCCTTCATATCGAGACGGATTTCTACCCGAATGACGCGGCTCAGCTGCGCACCAGGATCTCGGCATTCATCGAGATGATCCGCGAAAAGAAGGAGAAGGAGGCAGCCGCCCATGCGTAAAGAAGAACTGAAGGACATCATTGACCGCGTGCACGCGGAAGGAAAGCGCGCCGCTGTCTGTTTCTGCTCCCATGTTCCCGCGGAGATCACGGAGGCCGCCGGGTTTGCGCTCATTCGCGTCCCCTATATTGAGGACGCGGCAAATGTTGCCGGCAGCATCCTTCCCTCAAACGTCTGCCCCATCGTAAAAAATACCTGTGACGTTCTGGAAGACGACTGCCTCGAAAACGCGGACCTCATCATCGCCGAGACCTCCTGCGACGGAAAGCGGAAGCTCTATGAACTGGCGTCCCGGAAGGAGCGGGTGTATTTTTATCAGGTGCCGCAGGGAGAGGACCGGCACTACGCGCAGCCGCTCATCAAAAAAGAATGTTATTATCTGCGTGAAGAGCTGCAGAAGCGCTTCGGCCTCACGATATCGGACGACGCCGTCCGCGCCGCGGGAGAGCGCATGAACCGCGAGCGGGAGAGCGTGCTCTCCCTCATGGAAATCCAGAAGAAGATGCCGCCCGCGTCGTACGGCATGCCGGTCTTCGAGGCGCTGATGAAGAGCCGGAAGCTTCCGGATCCCTCCGGGCGCGCCTCGGCAAACGCGGCCGCAAGGGAGCAGCTTCTCTCCTCCCCGTCACCCGTTCCTGAGGGAGCACCCCGCATTCTCATCACCGGCTGCCCGATGAACGGGATCTATCGTTCCGTCATCTCCGCCGTTGAGGACAACGGGGGCGTCGTCGTCTGCTTCGAGAACTGCGACGCGATGAAGCCCGCCATCCGGCGCTTTGACACAGAACAGGAAGATGTGCTGGAGGCGCTTGCCGACTGCTATCTCAGGACTGCCTGCGCGATCATGTCGCCGGACGTCGTCCGCTTTGACCTCATCCGCCGCCTCGTAAGCGAATACCGTGTGGACGGCATCCTCGACATCACCATGCCGGCCTGCCACCCGTACACCGTCGAGGTCGACAGAATGAAGCGCCTCGCGAGGGAGCTGGACGTCCCCTACATGGCGCTTCAGAAGGAAATCACCGATATTGACGCCGGACAGCTCGGAACGAGAGTGGCGGCATTTCTGGAAATGCTGTGAGTCAGGGGGGACGGTTCTTTTTGACTCATGAGTCAGTGGGGACGGGGGTTTTTTTTTAATAATTGGAGGGGGGGGGTCAGTGTCAAAAA
>CAYLHR010000092.1:0-8334 GCA_964383335.1 uncultured Lachnospiraceae bacterium | reverse complement strand
CAAGGTTGTCGCGGCCTTCAGGCCAACGATCTCCCTCACTCTGGCCTGAGAACCTAGCAAATACCTGCAGCGGGCCAACCATGCAGGGCGGCTGGCCTGAAAGCAAGGCTGTCGCGGCCTTCAGGCCAACGATCTCCCTCACTCTGGCCTGAGAACCTAGCAAATACCTGCAGCGGGCCAACCATGCAGGGCGGCTGGCCTGAAAGCAAGGCCGTCGCGGCCTTCAGGCCAACGATCTCCTTCACTCTGGCCTGAGGACCTCGCAAATACCGGCGGCGGGCCAACCAGGCAGGGCGGCTGGCCTGAAAGCAAGGCTGTCGCGGCCTTCAGGCCAACGATCTCCCTCTCTTTGGCCTGAGGACCTCGCAAATACCTGCAGCGGGCCAACCATGCAGAGCGGTCGGTCTGTAAGCAACTCACCAACAAAAAACGGCCAACCGGTAAAACCGGTTGGCCGGAAAGCATCTTTTACCCCTTCTTCTGCCCAATCCTGCGGCGCGCCTGCACAATCAGGACGAACAGAAGGACTCCGCCGAGCGCGCCGGCCCCGTCAATGAAAACATCGCTTAGCGCGCAGGCGCGGTCGGGGACGAAGTACTGATGGATTTCGTCCGAAGCGGCGTAACAGACCGCCAGTACCCAGGAAAGCAGCGCAATGCGGAGAGACTCCGCCCGCCCCGAACACGTCTCCCGGCGCTCCCGATAAAGCGTTCCGAAGTACAGAATCCCCAGAATCGCGTACTCCGTGGCGTGCGCCGCCTTTCGCACCGGGTGCGAGATCGCCGCGGCCATGGCGTACTGCTCCTCCGGCGGGAGCGAGCGGAAGCCGGGCTTTACGATCGTCAGAATGAGTCTGCCGACGCGGGAACTGTCTTTTGAGGAGTCGGGACCGGGCCGCGCGGAAAAACAGAAAATGACCACCATCCATATAACGGCGGCAATCAGAAAGCGTCGGTTTTTCCGGCTTTTGAGAATCATTGTTTTATTGTATGATAGAAGCATGAAATCAGCAACTGTATTCAGGACAAAAACCGTAAGACCGGTACAGCTTGTATCTCAAAATCGTAAGACCGGTACAGCTTGTATCTCAAAACCATAAAACCGGTACGGCCTGTATCAAAAGCAGGAATACCCGGCCCGCTCCGGCGGCTGAAAAAGTGACATGCAGGGGGACTCAACATGATTATCAAAAACGGATATTGCATAGATCCCGCATCCGGACGGGAGGGGCCGGCCGACATTCTCATCCTGGACGGACGGATCGCTAAGATCGCTCCCGCGGGAACGATCGGCCCGGGGATTGACGGAGGCAGCCCGGAATCGGCAGCAAATGGCGGAAGCGGCGCATTTTCGAAAGACGAGTACGGGTCGGTCATCGATGCCTCGGGCCTTGTGACGGCGCCGGGGCTGATTGATGCGCATGTGCATTTCAGGGATCCCGGCTTTTTATATAAAGAGACGCTTCACACCGGCGCGCTGGCGGCGGCGAAGGGCGGGTTTACGACGGTTGTGTGCATGGCGAATACGTCGCCCGTCGTCGACTCGGTTCCCGTGCTGGCCGATATTCTGCGCCGAGCGAAGGAGGAGAAGATCCGCATCTGCCAGGCGGCGTCGGTGACGCGCGGGCTGAAGGGAGCGGAGCTGACGGATATGGAGGCGCTGAAGGAGGCGGGGGCCTGCGGTTTTACGGATGACGGTATCCCGATTCTCGACGCGGCGCTGCTGTTTTCCGCCATGAAAAATGCAGCCGCCCTGGGCCTCCCCATCAGTCTCCACGAGGAGGATCCGGCCTTTATCACCAACAACGGAATCAACGCCGGGCCCGCGGCGGAGGCCCTGGGGCTTGGGGGCTCTCCCGCTATCGCGGAGGAGTCGCTGGCCGCGCGGGACTGCGTGCTCGCCCTTCACTCGGGCGCGGATGTCGTGATCCAGCATATCAGCTCGGGGCGGTCGGTCGCCCTTGTGCGGGCGGCGAAGGCCATGGGGGCGAAGATTCACGCGGAGGCGACGCCGCACCATTTTACGCTGACGGAGGACGCCGTGCGTAAGTACGGATCCTGCGCGAAGATGAATCCCCCTCTTCGGACGGAGGAGGACCGGATGGCGATCATAGCGGGACTTGCGGACGGGACGATCGACCTCATCGCGACAGACCACGCGCCGCACAGCGCGGAGGAGAAGGCGCGGCCGATTGAGAAGGCGCCGAGCGGGATCATCGGGCTTGAGACGTCGCTCGGGCTCGGCATTACGGAGCTTGTGAGGCCGGGGTATCTGACGCTGACGGAACTCATGCGGAAGATGTCGTTCAATCCGGCTCAGCTTTATCATCTGCCGGGAGGGACGCTGACGCCCGGCGCCCCGGCGGATCTGGTGCTCTTCGATCCGGAGGAGAAGTGGACGGCGGGGCCGTTTGTGTCAAAATCATCGAACTCGCCCTTTGCCGGAAGGACCCTGTACGGGGCGGTTCATTATACGGTCTGCGGCGGAGAGATCGTGTACACGGGGCAGTGATGCCGGCTGACCTGCTCCCCGCGCGGGAGCTGATATGACATACAGCGCACCTCAGGCTTGTCCTGCCGCCGCGCTCCCCGCCGTTACCTACAGCATGAGGCGCGCGTAGCGCATTTTCTTCTCGTCCGCCTCGATCACCGCGCAGATTTCGTCGAATACGGCGCGCACCCGGGTCTCGGTCAGCTCGACCTTCACGGAATTGCTGTAATAGTCCGGGTGCTTTTTTCTGTCCTCCTCCAGATACCAGCGGGTCAGATCCCAGTCAATGATGACGAGATCGCCGAAGATGAAGCAGTTTTCGCCGTCGGGGGGCAGAGCGGACGGCACATGGTTGATCTCGGCCGCGCATTGCCGGAGCTCCTCCATGTTCTGACTCAGAATGTCCCTGACCCGGCCCAGGCAGTCTCCGGAGACGGAAAATGAAGCCCTTTTTCCGCCCGCCTGCTCATAGACGAGCAGGCCGTCCTCCGAAAGGAGCATGGCTTTTGCGGGCTCATTTTCAAAGCGCCCGCTGATGTATCCGAAGAGTGCATTCCGCAGGTTCATTTTTCCGGCCTTTCTTTTCGAGCGGCAGAAAACAACATGATTTTTAACCTGTCTTCCGCGCGGCGTGCTGCTGTACGCATAAGAACATTATAACATCCGGGACCGCGGACCTGCATCCCCGCCTTTTCGAACCTATGCAGCGGTTTCCCGCCTTCCGGCCGCAGGCCGGGATGAAGGGGCGGATTTTGAATATCTGCCCCGCCCGGCTTAAGTCCCGGTGTCCGGACATTTGCCTGAATGATCGTCCCATGGCCCTGTACGGATCCGAAACGGGTATAAAACGGTTTAAAAACGGTTGACCGTCCCGGCGGATCATGGTAAAATGCAGAGAAGAACAGATGTTTGGGAGACAGACCGGACGGGACCTGCTCCTCCTGCAGATGAGGGACTGTCATGACCATCGGGGAGATGAAGAAGAGAAAGATAGAACTGGGCCTCACCAATGAGATGATCGCCCGGGAGACCGGTCTGCCTCTCGGCACGGTTCAGAAGATTTTCAGCGGGGAGACGAGGGCGCCCCGCAGGAAAACCATTGACGCGCTGGAGCAGCTGTTGGGGGAAGACCGGGACGGCGGATCTCCGCGCTCTCCTTATGCCGGCCTGTCTTATGAGGCGCACCGCGCGGATCTGCTTCGGGAACCGGAGGTACCTTACGGCCCGGCGAAGAAGCGGGGGCTGCATACGATTGATGACTATTACGCGCTGCCGGAGGATGTGCGGGTGGAACTGATTGACGGCGTGTTCTATGATATGGGTGCTCCCTCGAAGAGGCATCAGGGAATACTGGGGGAACTGTATCTGCTGTTCCGGGAGTGCGCGGACGGTCACGGGATGCCGTGCGAGATATGGCTTTCTCCGTGCGACGTCCAGCTGGACGGCGACGCCTTCACCATGCTTCAGCCCGATCTCTTTGTCATCTGCGGAGAACATGATCCGAAGGCAGCGCGTTTTGTCGGCGCTCCGGACCTGGTGGTCGAGATATTGTCGCCGTCTTCCGGGGCCCGGGATAAATATAAGAAGCTGTGCAAGTATCACGACGCGGGGGTCAGAGAATACTGGATCGTTGATCCGGACAGGAAAAAGGTGACGGTCTACCTCTTTGAGGAGGATGGCGAGCCTTGTGTCTACGGCTTTTCCGACCGCATTCCGGTCGGCATTTCCGGGGGAGCGTGTGAGATCGACTTTTCCCGGGTCATGCTGCGGATGGCAAAGTATCTGTAAGTGCGTCAGCGGCTCCCCGCCTCTTTGCCTTAAGAGGCGTGGTCAGGGGTCTTGTGTGCAGCTTCGCAATTCTCGTTGTTACTTAAAAAGCGCGGTCAGGAGTCAGGGGGATATATTCTCCCGGCGGAGCAGTGCCAGAAGCTCTTTTCCGACCTGTCCGGCCGTGTAAAGCTTGCAGTCCCTGCGCGAGCTGAGGGCGGGCAGGCGGCGGAAGAAGACCCGGCAGGGGGAGTCCGCGGTGTCGATCGCGAAGTGTACCTCCCCGGGCACGCTGTCCGGATTGGCCGGATCGACATTTCCGAAGCTGCCGGTCACGCCGATTCCGATATCGGCGCCGTAGGCGGCGCGGGCGGCCTTTGCCATGGCGGCGGCCGTCTCCCCGGAGTAGACGCCGTGCGCCCCGATCACCTCCCGCGGCACGCCGCAGACGGTTTTCGCCTCGTTGCTGTAGGTGACGAAGGAGCCCTTCATCACGGCGGAGGAACCCTCCGTGTCCGTAAGGAGGGACGCGATCATTCCGGCGGTGCAGCTCTCCATGGCGGAGATCTGCAGATGCTGCCCGATCAGCGCGCGGGTGATCTGATGATAGAGAGAGAAGACGGCATCGGGAAGCGGGTCGGTCTTTTTCACGGAAAACCTCCTGTTTCGGCAGGGATATGTCAGCAGCAGCGTTATCATTGTATCAGATATGGATCCGGAACAACAGCGGCTGCGGTTAATCAAAAAGGAGCGGATATGCAGGAAATCAAGTGTCCCCGCTGCGGGGAAGTCTTTCAGATTGACGAGGCGGGCTACGCGGCCATTGTGAAGCAGGTGAGAGATAAGGAATTCCGGAAGGAGATCCTGGACCAGGAGTCGAGGATGAACCGGGAGAAGGAGACCGCTCTCCGCGCGCAGC
This sequence comes from uncultured Lachnospiraceae bacterium, assembly GCA_964383335.1. Lineage (GTDB taxonomy): Bacteria > Bacillota > Clostridia > Lachnospirales > Lachnospiraceae > Chordicoccus. The sequence continues at coordinate 3,158 of CAYLHR010000092.1, read as the reverse complement.
GGGAGACCCTGGAGGCGGAGAAGGAGCTCGCCCTCCGGGAGGCGCTGGGGGATCAGGAGAAGCTTGTCCTCGTCAGGGAGTCCGAGATTGCGGACCTGAAGGCCCGCCTTGAATCGCAGAAGCGGGAGGCGGCGCTTCAGCTGGAATCTCTGAAGAGCGAGCAGGCGCTCGCCCTTGAGAGCGCCACCAAGGAGCTGCGGATCGGCAGGGAACGGGCGGAGGCTGCCCTCGCGGCTGAGAAGCAGAAGGCGGAGGCGGAGCTTACGGCGGAGAAGCAGAAGGCGAAGGCGGAACTTACGGCTGAGAAGCAGAAGGCGGAAACCGCGCTTACGGCTGAGAAGCAGAAGGCGGAGGCCGCCCTCGCGGCTGAGAAGGAGAAGGCCCGCCTCGAGGTCACCTCGCTCCGCGAGAAGAAGGAGCTGGAGATGAGCGCTCTCAGGGAGAAGTCGGAGACAGAGCTCCGCGCCCTGAAGGAGAAGTCTGAGACGGAGCTCCGCACCCTGAAGGAGAGGTCCGAATCGGAGCTCCGCAGCCAGAAGGAGAAGGCGGAGAACGAACTCCGGATCATCGTCCGGCAGAAGGACGACGAGATCCAGCTCTATAAGGACATGAAGACGCGCCTCTCCACAAAGATGGTGGGGGAGAGCCTGGAGCAGCACTGCGAGACGGAGTTTAATCTGATCAGGGCGGCCGCATTTCCGGACGCGTATTTTGAGAAGGACAACGACGCGCGGAGCGGCAGCAAGGGGGACTATATCTTCCGCGACTACGAGGACGGGATTGAGTACATTTCCATCATGTTCGAGATGAAGAACGAGATGGACGAGACCGCCTCCAAGCACAGGAACGAGGACTTTTTCAAAAAGCTGGACAAGGACCGGAATGAGAAGGGCTGCGAGTACGCGGTCCTCGTGTCCCTGCTCGAGACGGACAGCGACTACTACAACGCGGGGATCGTGGACGTGTCGCACCGCTACCCGAAGATGTACGTGATCCGGCCCCAGTTTTTCATCCCGCTCATCACGCTTCTTAAAAATGCGTCCAGGTCCTCCCTGGAAGCCCGCAGGGAGCTGGAGCTCGTCCGGAATCAGAACCTGGACGTGGAGGCCTTCAGCGAGAAGCTGGCGGATTTCAAGAGCCGTTTTTCGCGGAACTATGAGCTGGCAAGCCGCAGGTTTCACGAGGCGATCGACGAGATCGACAAGTCCATCGAGCACCTGCAGAAGATCAAGGCCTCGCTGCTCTCGTCGGAGAACAATCTGCGCCTGGCCAACGACAAGGCGGAGGACCTCACCATCAAGCGCCTCGTCCGGGGCAACCCGACGATGCGGGAAAAGTTTGAGGACGCCGGCGTGGAGATCAAGTAAGAGGCGCGGAACAAAGAAGGAGATTCTATGACATATCAATCGGTCAGATTCAAAAAGATCTGCTGTATTCTGCTCATTTTCCTGTTGTCCGTATCCGCTTCGGGGTGCGGCAAAAAGGTTATATACGCGGACGGGGACGGCAGTCCGGCGGAAGCGCAGGCCGGCCCGGCGGGGGATCAGGCCTCGCCGGAAGAGCCGCAGGTGACGGAGGCGCCGCCGGTCAGGGAGCTCAGCTTCACCGAAGAGCAGACCCGCGCCGGCGATCTCATCCTCGTGAACGCGGACCACGCCTACGATTTTGAGGCGAACGCGGATCTTCCGCTCACCGTGATCCGGGAGGCCCAGACATACGATTATCCGGTTTCCGGAGAGGATATGAAGCTTTCCTCGGAGATCATGCCCGCGCTTGACGCCATGATCCGGGACTGCGACGAGGCGATGGGGACGGAGTATACCTCCGTGAGCAGCGCCTGGCGGTCGGAGGAGTACCAGCAGAATGTCTGGGATGAGATGGAGGAGCTGTACGGGGAGGAGTATGCGGAGAAGTACGTCGCGGTGCCCGGCTTCAGCGAGCACCACACCGGCCTCGCGCTCGACCTCGGCATTATTTATGAGGATGAGAGCGAGGGGACATTCTCCGAGAGCGAGAATGCCGTCTGGATGGCGGAGAACGCGCATCACTACGGCTTCGTCCGGCGCTACGCCGAGAACAAGACGGAGATCACCGGGATCAGCAACGAGGCCTGGCACTTTCGCTATGTCGGCATTCCTCACGCGGCGTATATGTACGCCAATGATCTCTGTCTGGAAGAGTACCTCGTCCGTCTGAAGGACACCACGTCACCGGAGGAGCCGCTGTCCGTCGAAGCGGAGGGACGGAGCTGGCAGATCTTCTATACGGACGGGCCCTGTCCGGAGCCGGAGGGGGCGTACACCGTATCCGGGGATAACTGCGGGGGCGTGATTGTGACCGTGAAGCTGTGAACAGGAGAAAGGGATATGGATATTCACGCGCTGCTTGACTACTTTGACAGGGGCGGAGATTTCGGAGAGGATCCGGAAATAGTTCTCGCCATGAGGGAATGCATCAGGGAGAACCGGCGCCTCCTGTATGAGCTCAATCACGTCTGGCACGAGGACGAGGCGGAGATCGCGGAGCTGTTCGCCAGAATCACCGCGAAGCCGGTCGGAACAGGCCTCAGGCTGGAACTGCCGTTTTATACGGATTTCGGAAAAAATATCACGGTCGGAGATCACGTGTTCATCAATTCCGGATGCAGATTTCAGGATCAGGGCGGAATTTACATAGGCGATGAGGCCCTCATCGGCCACAATGTCGTGCTGGCGACACTGGATCACGATATCAGCCCCGACAGAAGGCATATTCTTCATCCCGCACCGATCCGGATCGGAAAGCGGGTGTGGATCGGGGCGGGTGCCGTTATTACGAAGGGCGTCACGATCGGAGATCACGCGGTGATTGCGGCGGGAGCCGTTGTGACCCGGGACGTTCCTCGGGACGTCATCGCCGGAGGGGTTCCCGCGAAAGTAATCAGAGAGATATGACCGCCGTTATCTGCAGTCCGGGCATAACCGGAAGTACGGAGAACCGCGGAAAAGGGGAGGCAGCTGTGATCGAAGAACTGAAGATCGACTCGGAAGGGCACATGCTCTTCGGCAGACTCTATACACCGGACTCGGCTTGCGCGAAGCCGCGTCCTCTTGTTGGTAAGGCATGTTTCCGGCTCATTTTTCGGAACACGAAAAATTCGCTTCGGAAACATGCCTTAC
>CAYLHR010000091.1:0-8338 GCA_964383335.1 uncultured Lachnospiraceae bacterium | reverse complement strand
CCTTTATCTTCGCCGTCAATTCCCCCCAAGGTGGAGACTTCTTCCCAGGGGAAAATCACTTCTGATTAGCATACCATGCTTTATGAATCCCCCTACTTCAGCAGCAACACCCCTTCCTCCCGGAATCTCAGATAGTCCGGCAGTCCCCTCTCATCCAGCTCCGCCCACTGATCCCGCTGCACGAACCAGGTAAGCAGATCTTCCCGGTTCCAGGTATCCCGCTCCGGCTTCACATAGAAGTTCTTCTCAAACGGCATGTCCGCTCTGCTCTGAAGCGAAAAGCGGATGCAGTTCTCCTGACGATCTCCGTAAACCGGCTCAAAATAGTGAGCACGGTAGCCGACATGCCTGATCCAGTCCGGAACATCCCTCTTAAGACGCAGGGTGATTCCCCAGTCCTCGGCGAAGATCGTATGCGCATCCACCCTGACCGCACGGGAGAAGTTCTTGCAGCCGGTGAGCCGCGCCGCGGCCTTAATGTCCGGATGCCGGAAAATGTCCTTTGTGCCGCCGACGGACACGACCTTTCCCTCATCCATGACGACCAGCTCGTCCGCGAAGCGGTAGAGTTCATCCCTGCTGTGCGAAACCATGACTATGATCCCGGGATAGTTTTCCAGAATCTCATAGAGCTCCGTCTGCAGACGGTCCTTCAGATAAGAGTCGAGCGCGGAGAAGGGCTCATCGAGCAGAATCAGCTCCGGGGAATAGGCGAGGATCCGGCCGAGCGCGGTCCTCTGCTGCTGACCTCCGGAGAGCTGGGACGGGTAGTGCTTCTCCAGGCCCTGAAGAGAGAGAAGCTCCACGACCTCCCGGACCCTGGTCTCCACCTTCCGGCTGTCCCTTCCGGCGCGGAGACGAAGCCCCACGGCAAGATTTTCCTCCACTGTCATGTTCGGAAACAGAGCGTAATTCTGGAAGAGATAACCGATGTTCCGCTTCTGAGGGGGCAGATTGATTCCGGCGCCGCTGTCAAAGAGAACCCGGTCGCCTGCCCGGATCTTCCCCTCGTCAGGGGTGAATATGCCCGCGATGGATTTCAGCGTCAGCGTCTTCCCGCAGCCGGAGGCCCCGAGAATTCCGATGTGTCTGCTGTTTCCCTCAAACCGGGACTCCAGAGTTAAATCACCCAGTTTCTTTTTTATATCTACACAGATCTGCATATTCACCATCTTTTAATGTGCTTCATGCGGCCGGAAGAGACGCGGTTCATGATATATACGGCAAAAAACGCGATAAGAAGGACAACGGAGACCCAGATTCCGCCGGTCACATAATCCTGATCCTGTATCACCATCGCGATTCTCTGGGAGATGGTGGCGGTCTTTCCGGGAATATTTCCGGCCAGCATGGAGGTCGCCCCGTACTCACCCAGCGCCCGGGCGAACGTGAGAACCGTTCCGCTCACGATGCCGGGCCCCGCGGCCGGCACAGCCACCTTGAGAAAAATCTGCCGCTCCGGCATGCCCAGCGTCCGGGCGGCGTGAATGAGATTGATGTCCACCTGCTCAAACGCGGCCCGCGCGTTCCGGTACATCAGCGGGAAGGATATCACCGTGGCGGCGATGATGCAGCCCAGCCAGGACTGCACAACTTTTATCCCGAAGGAGTCGTAAAGCCAGATTCCAAGTGGTCTTCTCTTGCTGAAAATGAGCAGCAGAAAGAAGCCGGCGACGGTCGGAGGCAGCACCAGAGGCAGAGTGAGAATGCCGTCCAGAAGCGCCCTTTTCCGGTCCGACCTGTACATGGACCGCCAGGCGGCAAAGATCCCCAGCATAAACGAGAAGATGGTCGCGACGACGCCCGTCTTCAGCGAAATCCATAAGGGGCTCCAGTCCAGCTTTCCCAGTATTTCCATCCATTCACTCATATGTGTCTTCTCCTCATGCGGCAGTCTCCCGGCAGGACGGAAGGTCTGCTGACCCTTCTGTCACTATCAAGCCTCGTCCGGCAGTCTCCCGGCAGGGCGGAAGGTCTGCTGACCCTTCTGTCGCTATCAAGCCTCGTCCGGCAGTCTCCCGGCAGGACGGAAGGTCCGGGGAACACGGCCGCCTCCCGGTAAAGAAAAAGCACCGCGGGATATGGTCATCTCAGTAAAAATGACCGCCCGCGTTTCAAGAAAGGCCACGCCCGGTCCGGACGTGACCTCTCACAAGCCCCCGTCAGGAGGCGCTGTTCACCGCTGATTCGGCGTCATATTCAAACCGGCCGAAAGCAGATCAGTTCTCAACATTCGTGTCAAAGTAATAGGCATCGAAAATCGCCTTGCAGGCGTCGGATCCGACGAACTCGACGAACGCGGCGGCTTCCTTCGCCTCATCCTCCGTCGCCTCCTCGTTCTTCACCTGGGCGATCGGATAGATCACATCTCCGGTGAGATCGTACGGCACATACTCCAGGATGTCAAGCTGGTCCTCGTATCCGTAGGTATCGGAATAATAGGTGGTGCCCACCTCGCAGGAAGCCTCGACGACGGCGGCCAGAACCTTGGACACATTGCCCTGTTCGGAGATCTCCACGCCGCCAAGGGCCTCGGACACCTCCGCCGTCGTGTAGGCCGACGCGTCCTCCGTCTCGGGAAGAGTGCCCAGATTTACGAGCGCCTGGCGCGTATATTTTCCGACCGGAACGGAGCCGTCAGCGAGCGCGATCGAAGAGGCATTGCCGATATCAGAAAGACCGGTTACGGATGTGCCGCTGTCCTTCCTCGTCACGACGACGACCTGGTTGTTGACGACGTTTCTGCGCGTTCCGTCGACCAGCATGCCGTCCTCCTCCAGCGTGTTCATCTGCTTCTGCGCGGCGGAGAAGAAGACGTCGCAGGCGTATCCCTCCTGAATCTGCGTGAGCAGTGTGCCGGAGCTGTCGGCATTGTAAGTGATTGTCACATTCGGATGCGTCTTGTTGAACTCCGCCGCGACATCCTGCATCACGGTGTTGAGAGATGCCGCAATAAAGACCTGAAGCTCCGTCTCCGTGTCATCAATCTCCTCTTCGCCTCCGGCGGGAGCCGCGGCGCTCTCAGCGGCGGCTGCGGTACTCTCAGCAGTGCTTTCAGCGGCTGCCGCAGCGCTCTCAACTGAGCTTTCAGCTGCATCTGCAGCGCTCTCAACGGTCTCGGCAGCCGTGCTCTCCGCCGCTGCCGCGGCATCTTCCGCTGCGCTTTCCGCTGTTTCCGCTGCCTCCTCCGCGGCGCTCCCGGCCGTCTCCGCTGCCCCCGCAGCCGTGCTCTCCGCCGCCGCGGAGCCGCCGCAGGCGGCCATGGAGGACGCGACAAGTACCGTCGTGAGCAGCAATGCAAGTTTCTTCTTCATGTTTCTTTCCTCCTTTTGTATGTTAGAGTGTAATCCCCTTTCCGCAGAGCGAGTTGTCTTTATTTACAACTCGGTCCGCAAAATGAAAAAGCACAAAAGGCCTTTCATTTTCAACCATTTGTTCAGTCGGTATCCGATCCTCTGAGAATGCCCAGTCCGTGATCCAGCGGATCAAGGATCACATCCAGACACTCCCTGCAGGCCTTCGGACTCCCGGGCAGATTGACGATCAGCGTCTTTTTCCGGATGCCGGATACCGCGCGGCTCAGCATGCCCTTCGGGGTAATCCGCATCGACTCCGCCCGCATGGCCTCCGCGATTCCGGGCGCCATGCGCTCGCACACGGCGATGGTCGCCTCCGGAGTCTGATCCCGCTCCGAGAAGCCGGTTCCGCCCGTCGTGAAAATCACATTGACCTGTCTCTGGTCGGCGAGGCGCATCAGCTCCTTCATGAGCCGCGATTTGTCATCCGGGAGGAGCAGCGTCTCGAGAACGCGGTAATATCTCTCCCGAAGAATCCGCTCGATTTCGGGCCCGCTCTTATCCTCATACTCTCCGGCCGCCGCCCGGTCGCTCAGGGTAATCACCGCGGCGGTAAAGGGGCGGTCCGGGTCAAGGGGCAGCACCTCCACGGCGTCGCCCGGGCGGACAGTTCCCCCGGCCTCGACCTCCGCGAAAATTCCCTCCCGCGGCATGATGCAGTCGCCGGTCTTTTTGTAAATCTCGCAGTGGCTGTGACAGGCCTTTCCGATCTGTGACACCCGAAGCAGGGTCTCCCCGATCTTAAGCTCCGTATCCACCGGGAGCGCCCGCAGGTCGATTCCGGAAATAATCAGATTCTCACCGAAGGCGCCAAAACCCACGTCCGCTCCGCGGCTTCGAAATTCCTCTATCTTCTCAAAGGAGAGAAGGCTCACCTGGCGGTGCCACTGTCCCGCGTGGGCGTCGCCCTCTATTCCGAAGTTTTCTCTGAGGACCGCGCAGGGGACCTCTTCCTTCAGCGTGCCCCTCCGCTCACTGACGCAGATCGCCTTCAGCGTTCCTTTTATACCGGTCCGATCATCCATCATTTCTCATCTGCCCTTTCCGAATCCGCAGTTCGGGTATGTGCACACATCGCAGCCGAGACAGAGACCTCCCTCTCCCAGACCGCCGAGCTCCTCCCGTGTAATTGTATCTCCCGCCATGATCCGCGGAAGAATCAGGTCAAATATGGTCCGCCGCGCGTACATCACACAGCCGGGGAGACCCACCACGGGAACGGTGCGCGGAACCGGATCATTTTCAGAGACCGCGCCGTCGATATAGGCCAGCATGAACATGGCGCCCGGCAGCACCGGCGCTCCGTAGGAAATGACCCTGTCCGAGGCCTCCCGGATCGCGTAGGGCGTCCGGTCGTCCGGATCCACGCTCATGCCCCCGGTGCAGACCACCATATCCGCCCCCTCCGCGACGAAGCTGCGTATACACCTCACCTCTTCATCCTTGTCGTCTCCGGGCAGCTTCTGTCCGATCACGGTTCCTCCGTATTCCCGGATTTTTTCCGTCACGGCCGGTGTGAAGCGGTCCTCAATCCGCCCCTTCAGGACTTCATTTCCCGTCGTCACGATCCCGACCTTCATGGGGCGGAAGGGAAGAATGGAAAAAATGGGCTCCGTTCCGGCGGCCTTCCGCGCGCGCTCCATCTTCTCCTTTTCAATGACGAGAGGGATCACGCGCATGCCGGCCAGCTTATCTCCTTTTTTTACCGGAAAATCGCCGAACCGGGAGGCGATCATCATCTCTCCCAGAGCATTGACGGCCCTCAGCCGGTCTCTTTTTATCTTGAAGAGTCCGTCCGTCTCCGCCTTCAGCTCGATCTTGCCCTCTTTGATTTCAGAGGCAGACATGTATTCGTTTTTGCAGATATCGCACAGGACCAGAGCGGCATCATTTTCATGAAGCATGGACTCGTCCATCTCAAAAATATAGAGACTTTCCTTGCCGCAGGAAAGAAGGACCGGTATGTCCTCCTCCGTCACAACGTGTCCCTTCCGGAACACGGGGCCCTTGTACTGCCCCGGTATAATCTGTGTGATGTCGTGGCACAGCACGTGCCCGACGGCGTCCTCCGTTCTGATCAGCTTCATCATTTCTCCTCTTCCGGTCTCACAGTCTCAAGCATCACTTTGATGGTTCCCCCGCAGATCAGCTGCTTATCCATCTCGTCGACCGGGCCGCTGAATGTCATGTCCACCGTATGCACCGCAAATGCGCCTCCGCCGGCGAGCTGCTCCGTTCCGAGACGGATCACCTCCGCCTCCCCGCGTCCGCCGCCGACCGTCCCGATGATGCTTCCGTCAGGGAAAATGAGCATCTTCGACCCCGTCCCTCTGGGCGCGCTTCCCTGCTTGTTTATGATCGTCGCGAGGACGGCGGGCTTTCCGGACAGAAGCGCTTTCATCATGTCGCGGGAGAAGCCCTCATTCCGCACTCTGACATTTTTCTCCTCTATGATTTCCGCCATGATGGAAACAGCGATCTCCGCCGGCGTCTCCGCTCCGATGGAAAGACCTATGGGTGCGTGCACGCGGCTCAGCTCCTCATCCGTGAAACCCGCTTCCCTCAGCAGATCAAATACGATCGCGTTCTTCCTCGCGCTTCCGATCATGCCGATATAGGCAGACGGTTTTCTGAGGGCCGCGGCCAGACATACGCGGTCGAAGCGGTGGCCGCTCGTCATGATGGCGATATAGCTGTGGCTGCCGGTCGGAATGGCCGCCAGCATCTCCGCATAGTCACCGATCTGCACCTCGTCGGCGCCGTTTCTTCTCGCGTTCTCCTCAAACTCCGGCCGGTCCTCGAGGACTGTCACCCTGAATTCCATCAGCTTGGCTATCTTTGTGAATGCGGCTGACACGTGGCCGCCCCCGCAGATGATGAGATGCTTCTCCTGTCCCGGGAATTCCGCGTAGGTCTCTCCGAAGGACAGGTCATACACTCCGTTTTCAGGTGCCCTGTCCGGATCCGCACAAAAAGAGAGCTCCGCGGGAAACGGTCCGCCTTCCGACTGCCAGACCAGCTTTTCTTCCTCATACAGGGCCTTTTTCCCCCGGTCATCACCGTCCAGCACCGTGCAGAGGGCCTTGCGGCTTTCCCCTGCCAGACCGCTCAGCACCTCGTAGCAGTTCATTTTTCCCGTCATCTGATCAGCTCCCTTAAGCCGTCCTTTGGACCGGCGTTACGATTTATTTTTAAATAACATTCGCATATCTGAAACAAAGCGGACACGAATCCGCTTTGTTTTAAACCATTTTACTCCTCTGAAGCCGCCCTGTCCACTTTGTTTTTCCGATAACGCGATTGAAAATGCAAATGGGCAGATAAGCGGAAGCCAAAACCCGGCCTTCGGATCACAGATGAATTCTTGTTCCGGTCTTCCCGTTGATTCCGTCCTTGGCCTTCTCAAGCAGCGTGATGAGCGCTGTTCTGCCGGGCTTGGACTCGGCGAACTTGACGGCCGCCTCGACCTTGGGCAGCATGGAGCCCTTCGCGAACTGTCCCTCGGCAATATAGCGCTTCGCCTCCTCGACAGACAGGTCATCGAGCCATCTGACATCGGGCTTGTTGAAGTTTACCGCAACCTTCTCGACCGCCGTCAAAATGACGAGGAAATCGGCGTCCAGATCTTCCGCCAGCAGCTCCGAGGCGAAATCCTTGTCCACGACCGCCGGAGCGCCTTTCAGGTGATGTCCGCCCGTGCGGAACACCGGAATTCCGCCGCCGCCTGCCGCGACAACGACGTGGCCGGTCTCAACCAGTGCCTTGATGGTGGAGAGCTCGACAATGGCCTTCGGCTTCGGGCTCGCGACCACACGGCGGTATCCTCTTCCCGCGTCCTCCACGACCTGGTAGCCGCGGTCGCGGACGAGCACATCCGCCTCCTCCTTTGTGAGGAAGGCGCCGATCGGCTTTGTCGGATTGGCGAAAGCGGGATCTTCCGGATCCACCTCAACCTGTGTCAGGCAGCTCGTCACATCCTGCGGAATGCCTCTGTCATAGAGTTCCTCGCGCAGCATATTCTGAAGATCATATCCGATATAACCCTGGCTCATGGCCGTGCAGACGGAGAGCGGGAAATGGACGTATTTTTCGGGATTGGAACGCGTAAGAAGCATCATCGCCTCCTGGATCATCCCGACCTGGGGACCGTTTCCGTGAGAAATCACGACCTCATGTCCCTCTTCAATAAGATCAGCAATCGGTTTTACGGTCTGTGTCACAGCCTTCATCTGACTGGGAAGGTTGTCGCCAAGCGCGTTGCCGCCAAGCGCCACAACAATTCTTTTCTTTTCCATGATTCCATCTCCTTGAATAAGGACGGGGCAGATGTTCTCCGCCCCTTTCTCCCTGTAAGTTCGCTTTTATATTTTCAATATCCGTCTCTTATCAGAAGGACTTTCTGGGCTCCGCCTCATCGAGGGCCTTGAGCGCAGCAGCCGGATCCTTCACCTTGGCAAGGAAGATCATGGCCGCGATGATGTACGGCTTGTAGGACGCCTCCTTGTAAAGCGGGTTGATGTAGCGGTCGAAGACGGAGTTGTCAACCTCGCCGGCCTCGCAGGAAAGTCCGGTGATGTCGGCGGGCAGGCAGTGCATGTAAAGCGCCTTGCCGTCCTTCGTCGTGCTCATCAGTTCCTCGGAGCAGGTCCAGTCCTTGTACTTCGCGTTGTTCTCAAGAAGCTCCTTCTCGAGCTGATCGATTCCTTCCTTGTCGCCTTCCTGATAAAGCTTCGTTCTCTTCTCCATCGCGGCATAGGGAGCCCAGCTCTTGGGATAGACGATATCGGCATCCTTGAAGGCCTCGGCCATGCTGTCGGTCTTCGTGAAGCTGCCGCCGCTCTTCTTCGCGTTCTCCTTCGCGATCTCCTCGACTTCGCTCATCACATCATATCCTTCCGGATGAGCGAGAACGACATCCATTCCGAAACGGGTGAAGAGGCCGATGACGCCCTGCGGAACAGAGAGCGGCTTGCCGTAGCTGG
>CAYLHR010000090.1:0-8370 GCA_964383335.1 uncultured Lachnospiraceae bacterium | reverse complement strand
GGGAGCCGCCACCTCCCCGGAAGAGGAGGACAACCGCTGCCGTATGTTGCCGGGGTTTGTGATCTTCTCGGAATTTTCCGAGAGCTTGATCTTGGGCTCGAATTCCTCGGAGCTGCCGCTCCGGATGGCGGCCAGCTTGTAGACGCCTCCGAAGGCCTGCCAGCCCTTGGAGGTGATCAGGTTTGTGCCGACACCCCACTGATTGATCTTCGGGCCCTGCTGTTTGAGGGACGTGATGAGGAACTCGTCGAGGTCGGAGGAGGCGCAGATGGTCGCGTCCTCAAAGCCCTCCGCGGCCAGCATCTCGTAGGCTCTCTTCGACAGGTAGGCGAGGTCGCCGGAATCGATGCGGATGCCGTAGCGGGTGAGCGGAATGCCGGCCTCCCGCATCTCCTTAAAGACGCGGATCGCGTTCGGCACGCCCGAATCGAGCACGTCATAGGTGTCGACGAGCAGCGTGCAGTTATTCGGATACTGCTTCGCGTAGGCCTTAAACGCCTCGTACTCGGACGGGAAGCTCATGATCCAGCTGTGGGCGTGGGTGCCGAGAACGGGCACGTCGAACATCTCTCCGGTCAGCACGTTGGAGGTCCCCGCGCAGCCGCCGATCACGGCCGCCCTGGCCCCGTAGATGCCGGCGTCCGGCCCCTGCGCGCGGCGGAGTCCGAACTCCATGACGGCGTCCCCGGCCGCCGCCCGCACGACACGGGAGGCCTTGGTCGCGATCAGGGACTCATGATTCAGAATATTGAGAATGGCGGGCTCGATGAGCTGCGCCTCCATGATCGGGGCGATGACCTTCAGCATGGGCTCCCTGGGAAACATCACGGTTCCCTCCGGAATCGCCCAGATGCTTCCCGTGAAATGGAAGCCGGCCAGATATTCGAGAAAGGCCTCCTCAAAGATCCCCAGAGATCTCAGATACTCGATGTCCTCATAGGTGAAATGCAGCCCCTTGATGTACTCGATCACCTCGTTCAGGCCGCAGCTTACGGCGTAGCCCCCGTTGTACGGATTTGTCCGGTAGAATGCGTCGAATACCACGATCTGGTCCGTGGGATTCTTAAAATAGCCCTGCATCATGGTCAGCTCGTAGAGATCTGTCATGAGTGTCAGATTCGTCGCTCTCATTTTCTTTACTCCTGCCGATAGGAAACACCCGTCGCTGTATATGATCATCCGCGGCGGAAAAACGGATAGATACGTCTAAAATCATAGCACCTGATGTTTGCAGTGTCTACCCTCTTGACAGGCTTAAGGAGGCACGTATATAACTGAAACAGGACGTTTTGAATCCTTTCGCAGACCGATCCCTCTCTGTCCGGCTGATCCCTTATCCTATGACATCCCGTGCGTGCACCGTTCTGAAACAGTATTTCGGCTATGATTCCTTCCGCCCCGGCCAGGAGCGGCTGATTGACGCTGTCCTTTCCGGACGGGATGTTCTCGGCATTCTTCCGACGGGCGGCGGGAAGTCACTTTGCTATCAGGTGCCGGCGCTCATGCTCCGGGGCACCGCGCTTGTGATCTCTCCCCTGATTTCCCTCATGAACGACCAGGTCGGAGCCCTGATCCGCCGCGGGATCCCGGCCGCCCTCCTCACATCCGAGCAGTCTCCCTTCGAGCGGGAGCAGGTGATGCGCCGGGCGGGCAGGGGGCGGCTCCGCCTTCTCTATGTCTCGCCGGAGCGTCTGCGCTCTCCGGCCTTCCGCTCCGAGGCCGTAAAATGGCCCATTTCTCTCATCGCCCTCGATGAGGCGCACTGCATCTCCGAGTGGGGAGAGGAATTCCGGCCCGCCTACAGGGAGATTCCGGCCTTTCTCGCCCTCCTTCCGGCGCGGCCGCCCGTCGCCGCCTTCACGGCCACGGCGGCTCCGGCGGTGCGGGAGGATATCATCCGGTACGCGGGTCTGCGGGAACCCTTTACCCTCACGACCGGCTTTGACCGCCCGAATCTCTTCTTCGCCGTGCGGCGCGCGGAGCATCGGGACGAGGAGCTGCTCTCTCTGCTAGCTGAGCGGCGCGGAAGCGCGGGGATCGTCTACTGCCTGACCCGCGCGGCCGTCGATGACGTGACGGGGGAGATTGTCCGGAGGGGAATTCCGGCCGTCCGCTATCACGCGGGCCTTTCCGACGCGGAGAAGCTGCGCGCGCAGAATGCCTGGCTGTCCGGGAAGGTGCCCCTCATCGTCGCGACGAATGCCTTCGGAATGGGCATAGACAAGCCGGACGTCCGCTTCGTCATACACTACAATCTGCCGCTCAATCTGGAAAACTATTATCAGGAAGCCGGGCGGGCGGGGCGGGACGGAAAGGAGTCGGAGTGCCTGCTTCTGACAAATGACCAGGATATCCGGATCGGCAGATTTTTTATCGGGAACACGAAATCGGCTGAACTGAGAACGAAGATGGAGCGGGATTTCCGGGCGATGCGCGTCTACGCGGGCGGCCGGGGCTGCCTGAGGGCGCACGTGCTCCGGTATTTCGGAGAAGATGCGCCGGATTACTGCGGAAAATGCTCCTTCTGTGCGGGACGGACGGCACTTCCCGCCCGCGCGGATCAGACCTTCGATCAGGGACTTTACCGGAGCCTTGCGGCGGTGCGGCTTCGCATCGCGGAGAAGAGGCGGGTGCAGCCCTGGAAGATCATCCCGAATCAGATGCTCCGGGCCCTTTCGGAAAGAAAGCCGGAGCGCATGTCCGATCTCATGGCCATGGAGGGAATCAGTCCGGTTTTCTGCATAAAATACGGTGCGGACTTCCTCACGGAAATCCGCACCTGGGTTCAGTCACACTGAAAGGATCTTTTACAGAATCTGCGTGCTCTTTACAAAGCCGGCGATGCCGTGCATCATGAGCCGGATCAGCTGCTCCTCGGTCTCGTCACTGTACCTGATGCCGCCTACCGAGGCGCGGTAGGCGATGGAAACCGTGGCGTCGACGACATAGCTTCTCAGGACCATCGGGTCCAGCTGGGCCGTCAGGAAATCCGTCTGCTGAAGAAACTCGATGCCGCTTTTGAATTTTTTCGCGAAGCCGGTCTGGGCGTCCTGAATCTCCTTTGTGTAGAAGGAGGAGTTCTTGAACCGGTAATAGAAGATGGTCTTTTCGCTGTTCTCAATAAAATAGTGGAAGTACTCCTTCCACGCATTCTGCATGTAGACAACCAGCTCATCCTTGTTCCCGATCGGATATTCGCCCTTCTCCGCGGTGGCGCCGATCTCCTTCTCAATCATAAAAAAGGTCTGATCCAGCAGATCCGCCTTGCTTTTGAAGTGATAATACAAAGAGCCTTCCGCGACACCTGCCTCGGAAGCCCATTTTTTCGTTGTAAAGCCCTCAAATCCGTATTTTACGACGATCCGGATCGCCGCGTTCATCATAAGCTCGCGGCTCTCCTGTTCACTACCCGTAATCATAGGCCCCTCTCCTCAGTTTTACAGATATTTTCGGGCGTTTAAGCCCGCTTTACCCAGTATAACATTTAATTCTTTTTCCCACAATAATCTTTTCCTGGTCGGGTATTCCCTCAAAAGAGTGCAGAAGAGAAAAGAATATGCACATATTGCAGACATTTTCGGAGCGGGTGCTGTTTTGACTGATTTTTTCAGATAATTATCACGTAATTCGCGGAAGTGTGGTAAACTATAATCAGAAAAGGTCTCCTGCGCGGAGCGCAGGGTTAAGCGAAGGGAGGATCAATCCATGAAGATTAACAAAAAAGTTCTGATTACGATCGGACGCCAGTTCGGAAGCGGCGGCAGATTGATCTCCGAAGCGCTCGGGGAAAAGCTGGGTATTCCTGTATATGACAAGAATATTATCTCCATCATCGCGAAGAAGCACGGGTACGACGAGCAGGCCCTCGTGAATTCGGACGAGCGCCTCGCCAACCCCTTCTTTGAGCCGTATTCCCCCTACGGAACGGATACCGGCACCATTTCCGAAAAGCTTTTCATGCTGCAGGCACAGATTATAAAGGAAGAGGCGGACAAGGGCTCCTGCGTCTTCATCGGCCGGTGCGCGAACGACGTGCTTCGAAATTATGAGGATGTCGTCCGGATCTTCATCTACGCGCCGAGGGAGGTCAGGATCCGCAGGGTGATGGAGCGTGAGAATATCGCGTCCGAGGAGACGGCGGCGAGGGCGCTTCGGAAGGCCGACAAGGCGCGGCGCGCGTATTATCAGTTCTACACGGATAAAAAGTGGGGCACGCCGGAGGGAATGGATCTCCTCTTTGACAGCGAGATATTCGGCATTGACGGCAGCGCCGAATTTATCATCGATTTCCTCAGAAGAAAGGGCTATGTCTCCGACTGACGGGGAGCCGCCCGGAAATCTGCGGGAAGGGGAATGTCATAAATCAGAAGAAAAAGCGCGCGGGGAAATTGCCCGCGCGCTTCCGTATTGTTCCGGATGATCAGCAGCCGATCAGGTGTCCCGCAATCCAGCCGTAATCATAGGCTCCGGCCAGCCTGACTTCGTACCAGTCATAGCCGTCTCTGTGAATGACGTTGCCGGTCGTCTCCACTTCCGTACCGTTCGGGATCGTGAAGAAAACCTCTGAATCGAGTCCGGCGGTTCTTCTGCAGTTCGCGTAGGCGTATCCCGGCGTGTCGTTGTAGACCGTTCTCCTCGCGCCTCCGACTACATTGTCCAGTGCCTGCTCGTCAACTTTTTTCATGTCGCCCATTGCTTTTTTCCCCTTTCCGGATAAAGTCCGACTTTAAAGCCTCCGAAGCCATTTTACCACAAAAAAGCCCGGTGCATCCGGGAAAATCACAAAATTTTCACGCAGTTTCGCGGGAGGATCGCGAATGGATTCCGGCCGGAGCCTGTGCTATAATCTGCATGATCTATTTTTTAAGAAGAAAGCAGGATTTATCACGTGTTTGAATTTTCATCAAGGGTGCGCTACTCGGAAATCGGGTTTGACTATCACATGAAGCTTTCGGCCATCGCCGGACGCATGCAGGACTGCAGTGTATTTCACTCCGAGTCGATCGGCTTCGGACCGGATATGTGGGAGCAGGAGAAGGCCGGATGGATCATTCTGTCCTGGCAGATCCTGGTGCATGAGTATCCCGCCTTCGGGGAGCCCGTCATCACAAGGACCTGGCCCCACAGCTTCCGCGGCTTCGAGGGAGACCGCAACTTCACGCTCCGGGACGAAAGCGGGAAGATCTTCGCGGAGGCCAATTCCCGCTGGATTTACTTCGACGTGGAGGCGCAGAAGCCGCGGCGCGTCCCGGAGTGGATGAAGGAGGGTTTTTCGACGGAGCCCCGCCTCGGTCACTTCGAATATTCGCCCCGCCGCCTGCCGGTTCCGGACGGCGAGCCCGCCGTGTACCCCTCCTTCGCGGTGGTGCCCACCAACATAGACACGAACCACCACGTGAACAATCTCCAGTATATCGACATGGGCGCGGGATATCTCCCCGAGGGCTTCTGGACCCGCGAGCTCCGCGTGGAGTATGTGCGCCAGAGCGTGCTGGGCGACATTCTGACGCCCAGGGTGTGGGAGATGGAGGAGGGCGTCTTTGTGTGTCTTGAAAATGAGGCCGGAAAGACCAGCGCCAACCTCCAGTTCCTGAGGTGACAAAGCGGCAGGATGAAAAAAGACCTTCTCCCCACGTGCGGGAAAGTGTGTTATACTTTACTCTATGATTGAACTCGGGAAATTTCAAAATCTTATCGTCGTAAACCGCCGTGATCACGGGGTCTATCTCGCGGAGCGGGAGGACGCCGGTCCGGACGGGCGCGTCCTGCTGCCGGCCAGGGAAGTGCCGGAGGACGTGATGCCCGGGGAGCCGCTTCGCGCCTTTATTTACCGGGATTCCTCGGACCGCCTGATCGCGACGCTGGAAAAGCCGTATATCACGCTTCACGAGGTGAAGCTTCTTGCCGTGAAGGAAGTGACGAAGATCGGCGCCTTCCTCGACTGGGGACTGCCCAAGGACCTGCTGCTGCCCTTCCACGAGATGATCGGAAAGGTGAAGGCGGGAGATCAGATCCTGGCCGCGCTCTATAAGGACAGAAGCGGAAGGCTGGCGGCGACCATGAAGATATATCCGTATCTTAAGACGCGGTCCCCCTATGCGGCAGGGGATACCGTGAGCGGCCGCATTTACCAGATCGAGGACAGCTTCGGCGTGTTCGTCGCCGTGGACGATCTCTACTCGGGACTCATCCCGAGGCGGGAGGCGGCGGGGCACTACAGGCTGAACGAAGTGATGGAGCTTCGCGTCACGGGCGTGAAGGAGGACGGAAAGCTGGATCTCACGGACCGGGACCGGGCCTGGATCCAGATGGACGAGGACGCGGAACAGGTCCTTATGAAGATCAGTAAAGACTTCGGGGGCGTCCTGCCCTTCGACGACCGGGCGGACCCGGAGAGGATCCGGGAGGTGTTCGGTCTCAGCAAGGCCGCGTTCAAGCGGGCAGCCGGGCGGCTCTACAGGGAGCGGCGCGTCGTGATCGGGGACGGCGTGATCCGGGTGCTTCCGTCCTCCGGTGAGGACGCGGGCGGCGCGGAGAACAGTTAAGATAAAAAAAGGGAACAGCGCCTGACCGGCGCGGGAGGGGGAAACAGTCATGACAAATCTGATCAGCCAGCTTGACAATCTGATCAATACCTCGATCGGGGCGAATCCGATCGTGCACTATGCCGGCATCGTTCTCATGGCGCTCTTCGGCATCATCTGCTGTCTCTACGGCTTTAAGCTCATGCGGGTCCTCAGCACGGCCCTCGGCGCGATGATCGGCTGCGCGGCGGGCTATGAGATTGCGGCCCTTGCGGGACTGACCTTCCCCGTCAACGCCGTCGTTGTCGCCGTCTGCGCCCTCATATTCGGCCTTCTCGGCTTTTTCCTCAGGCGTCCCGGCATCTTCCTCGTCGTTTTCTGCGGCGTGTTCAGCGCGGCGCTCTCCCTTCTTACGGAGTACACGCAGCTCGACCGCCTGATCATCGCGATCATCGCCCTCGTGGCGGGCGTGGTCCTCTCGATTCTCTCGGTGATCTATGACCGGCCGCTCATTATCATCTCCACGGCCCTGGTCGGCGGCATGCTGTTCTCAAACGAGGTGTTCGAGCATCTGGTTCAGATCCGCTGGGACAGCCGGATTGAGATGTACGCGCGCCTGGGCGCTGGCGCCGTGTTGGCGCTCATCGGCATCATTTTCCAGTTTGTAAAGACAAGGCAGAGGAAGGCGTAACGATGGCATTTGCTCACCTGCACGTCCACACGGAGTATTCGCTTCTGGACGGATCCAACAAAATAAAGGAGTATGTATCCCGCGTAAAGGAGCTGGGCATGACCGCGGCGGCGGTCACGGATCACGGCGTCATGTACGGATGCATCGATTTTTACAGAGAGTGCCTCGCGCAGGGGATCCGTCCGATCCTCGGCTGCGAGGTTTATGTGTCTCCGGGGAGCAGGTTCGACCGCTCTGAAACGGCATCGGACGACCGCTATCACCACCTGGTCCTCCTGGCTGAGAACAACGAGGGCTACGACCACCTCATGCGGATCGTATCGGGCGGCTTTACCGAGGGCTTCTATTACAGGCCCCGGGTGGACAAAGAGCTTCTGAGGGAATATCACGGCGGGCTCATCGCCCTTTCCGCCTGTCTCGCGGGCGAGGTGCCCCGGCACATCACCATGGGAGACTACGAGGGCGCGAAGCGGATCGCGCTGGAATACCGCGATCTCTTCGGGGAAGGAAACTACTATCTCGAGCTTCAGGATCACGGGATTCCCGAGCAGAAGCACGTGAATCAGATGCTGATCCGCATGCATGAGGAGACCGGCATCCCGCTCGTCTGCACAAACGATATTCACTACACCTTTAAGGAGGACGTCGACTCCCACGACATCCTGCTCTGCATCCAGACCCAGAAGAAGGTGACGGACGAGGACCGCCTGCGCTATGAGGGCGGCCAGTATTACGTCAAATCGGAGGAGGAGATGGCCCGTCTCTTCTCCTACGTGCCGGAGGCGCTTGAGAATACACAGAAGATCGCCGACCGCTGCCAGGTGGAGATCGTCTTCGGCGAGCGGAAGATTCCGGAGTACGATGTGCCGGACGGGAAGACGAGCAGGCAGTATCTGGAGGAACTCTGTGAGGCCGGCATGCGGCGGAATTACGGAGAGAACTACCGGACGGAGCGGCCGGAGCTGAAAGAGCGGCTGGAATATGAGCTCAAGACCATCCGCGATATGGGATTCGTCGACTACTTCCTTATCGTCTGGGACTATATCAACTGGGCGCGGGAGCACGGCATCATCGTCGGTCCCGGGAGGGGCAGCGCGGCGGGCTCCATCGTCTCCTACGCCCTCGGCATCACGCAGCTCGACCCGATCCGCTACT
>CAYLHR010000089.1:0-8495 GCA_964383335.1 uncultured Lachnospiraceae bacterium | reverse complement strand
GAGGTGCCGGACAACTGGCTGAAGCACGTCTATCCCTTTGAACTGAAGCGCCCGGAGCACGCCAAGGAGGTCCGCTTCGGAGGCAATACGCGGATCGAGCACAATCCGGAGACCGGTGAGAACCACTTTATCTATGAGAATTACTCCTCTGTCCGCGCCGTTCCGTATGATATTCCGATCGTCGGATACAAGAACGGCGTCGTGGACGCGCTCCGCATCTGGGACGCGGAGGCGATCAATGAGTTTGAGCTCTCCTCCTTCGACAGAGGCGAATATGAGAAGGCGGTCGAGCAGGACAACCTCGCCCGCACGATCACCGAGGTGCTCTATCCGAACGACAACCACATGTCCGGCAAGGAGCTGCGCCTCAAGCAGCAGTATTTCTTCATTTCGGCGTCCGTCCAGGAGGCCCTCTGCAAGCACATGAGGAATTACGGCACGCTCGACAATCTGCCGGATAAGGTGGCCTTCCAGCTGAACGACACGCATCCGACCGTGGCGATTCCGGAACTTATGCGCCTTCTCATGGACGAGTACGGCTACGGCTGGGAGCAGGCCTGGGACCTCACGACGCGGACATGCGCCTACACGAATCACACGATCATGGCGGAGGCTCTCGAAAAATGGCCCATCGACCTCTTCTCACGCCTCCTTCCGCGCATCTATCAGATCACGGAAGAGATCAACCGCCGCTTCCTCTGCGAGATACAGATGAAGTATCCGAATGACCACGAGAAGGTCCGGAACATGGCGATCATCTATGACGGACAGGTGAGAATGGCCTACCTCGCGATCGTGGGCGGCCACTCCGTAAACGGCGTCGCCGCGCTTCACACGGAGATCCTCAAGAAGGACGTGCTGAAGGATTTCTATGAAATGATGCCGGACAAGTTCAACAACAAGACCAACGGCGTCACGCAGAGAAGATTCCTGCTTCACGGGAACCGGGAGCTGGCCTCCTGGATTACCGACAAGATCGGCGACGGCTGGATCACGGATCTCGGTGAGCTGCAGAAGCTGAAACTCTATATCGACGATCCCAGGGCCCAGCAGGAGTTCATGAATATCAAATACAAGAACAAGGTCCGCCTGGCGGAGTACATCCGCGAGCACAACGGCATCGAGGTGGATCCGAATTCCATCTTTGACGTTCAGGTCAAGAGACTGCATGAGTATAAGAGACAGCTCCTTAACATCATGCACGTCATGTATCTCAGAAATCAGCTGAAGGAGCATCCGGAGATGGAGTTCTATCCCAGAACCTTTATCTTCGGGGCCAAGGCATCCGCCGGCTACGAGACCGCCAAGAACATCATCAAGCTGATCAATTCCGTCGCGGACTCGGTCAACAACGACCCGGATCTTCACGGCAAGCTGAAAGTGGTCTTTATCGAGGACTACAAGGTTTCGAACGGCGAGATCATCTTCTCGGCCGCGGACGTGTCGGAACAGATTTCCACGGCCTCCAAGGAGGCGTCCGGCACCGGCAACATGAAGTTCATGCTGAACGGCGCCCCGACCATCGGCACGATGGACGGCGCGAACGTGGAGATCGTGCAGGAGGTCGGCGAGGAGAACGCCTTCATCTTCGGCCTCAGCTCCGACGACGTCATAAACTATGAGCACAACGGCGGATACGATCCGAACTATATTTTCAATACGGACGGTGATATCCGTCAGGTCATGGTACAGATGATCAACGGCACATTTGACCCGGATCCGGAAATGTTCCGGCCCATCTACGACTCGCTTCTTACGACGAGATTCGGCCGGGCTGACCGCTACTTCATTCTCGCGGATTTCCGCTCCTACGCGGAGGCGCAGAAGAGAGTGGAGGCCGCCTACCGCGACCGCACGGGCTGGGCGAAGAAGGCGATGATGAACACCTTCTCATCCGGCAAGTTCTCTTCAGACCGCACGATTGAGGAATACGTGCGCGATATCTGGAATCTGGACAAGGTGAAAATAAAATAAGGCAGGTCATGACGGTGAGTCAGCGGGGAAGCCTCTCCGCTGACTCACTTTACTTTGGGTGCCCCGTGCGGTAAAATTTCCAGTGATTATGGGTTAGTCTGACTATTCAGATGCAGAGCCTGCGCGGCTTATTTCCGCCGGGCGGCGGGGCGGATTCCCTCCTGAATCCGTGTCCGTGCATCGGGGTGGTTGCCACATTTATCGTAAGAGGTGCGGGAGTTGGACAAGGCGGAATACAGAATCAAACTGGAACAGATCAATGCTCTGGCTGAGGAAGGTGATTTCAGGGGCGCGGCGGAGGTCGCGGATGAGATCGACTGGAGACATGTAAAGAGCGCCAGAACGCTCTGCATGATCGGCGAGATTTATGAGGCGAACAAGCGGTATGAGGACAGCTGCCGCATTCTGAAGTACGCCTACAGGCGCTCGGCCTCTAGCAAGACCGTTCTCTACCGCCTCGCGGAGCTCGATATCCGCACCGGCAATTATGAAGAGGCGAAGAAATTCATCAACGAATTCGAGTCGAATTCGCCCGGGGATTCCTCCAGATTTCTGCTTAAATACAAGCTGCTCCGCGCCACGAAGGCGCCGCTTGACGACCAGATCGCCGTACTGAAGGACTACAAGGACGCCGAGTACACGGAGCGCTGGGCCTACGAGCTCGCGAAGCTTTACAAGAGAAACGGACAGAAGGAGAAGTGCGTCGAGGAGTGCGACGACATGATTCTCTGGTTCGCGGAGGGAAAATACGTCACGAAGGCCATGGAGCTCAAGATGTCTCTCACCTCTCTTACGCCCGCGCAGCAGGCCAGGTATGAGAGCCAGCGCCACAGGGCGGAGCAGGAGGAATCCGCCGCGGAGAAGCCGGCGGAGGAAGAGGAACAGCCCTCCTACACCGCTATGGAGAATGTGGAGAAGACCATTCTCGCCGCCGATGACGAGGAGGAAGAGGTCCACACCGAGGTCTCCGCGACCGAGGCGATCGAGAAGATGGATCACGCGGCCGGCAGGTTCAACGCCGGCGAGATCAAGCCCAGAAATGAGGAAAAAACCGGTCCGTCGCGCCTGCAGGACCGCCTGACCAGCAGCATCCGGAATATCTTCTCCGGCATGCTGCTTGAGCGGGACGAGGAAGGGACGGAGGACGAAGATATAAAGATCGCGGAGGAGCCCGGCCGCGCGGCGGAGGCTGCCGCGGAGCCGGAGGAAGCCGCGGAGGCGCCCGCGCCGGAGATGCCCGCGGAAGAGGAGCCGGAGGATGATCCGCTCGCCGAGGCATTCGCGTTTGCGAGACAGTCCGTCGAGGAGCAGAAAGGGGCGGCGGAAGCCCCCGCGGAGTCTCCGGACGAAGAGACGGCGGACCTTCCTGAGGAGCCGCGGGATGCAGAAGGAGATTCAGATGTCCTGCCGGAAGAGGAGGGGAAGCCGGAGGCCCCCGCAAAGCAGGAAGAAGCGCTTCCCATGAAGGACGGCGAGGTGGACTTCGAGAAGCTCTTCGCCATGTCGGCCAGCGCGCTGGCCGGCGAGGTCGCGTCCGGAAACTACGTGATGGCGGATACCCTTGAGGAGGACCGCGAGGAGGCCGAGGCCGCCGCGGAGCTGGCCAGGAAGGGCGCTGAGGGAACGGAGGAAGCCGACGAGGAGGCTGAGGCCGCAAAGCGCGAGGCGGATCTCATCGGCCGCGAGACCGACGAGTCGCTGGGCCTCACGAGAGAGTTCTCTTTCCGCGAGGAGATCAGGCGGGAGATCGCGAAGCAGAGCGAGGAGAAGACACCGATCACAAGCCCTGAGGAGGCGGCGCGCCGCACGGTTCTTGAAGAAACCGAGGAGGCGGAAGACGCGGCCCCGGGAACGGAGGCGGCTGAGCCCTCCGTGGAAGGCAAAGAGGCGGCCGGAGCCCCCGGGGACGCCGCCGGATCAGAGAAAGCAGCCGAAGGGGAAGCGGATGAGCTGGAGATCCCGGAGGAGGCGGAGGACGCGGATGAGAATCTCATGGCCGCATTTTCCGGTGAGGCAGAGGAGATCGAGATCCCCGAGGAGGAGCATGAGACGCTCATGGGCCTTGCGGGAATCGAGCACGAAGCCGCGGCGGAGGCGTCGGAGAGCGAGACCATGATCGAGGACGTCATGGGTGAGTCGGGCGTCTTCACCATTCAGCCCGTCGAGGGACGCGAGCTGACGGGACCCGAGAAGACGGCGCTTTCCTACTTCGCGAATATTCCGGGAATTGACCGCCAGACGACGGCGGCGCTCGCGGACATTCACAACAACTGCGGGGACAAGACCTCGAGGAGCGGAAACGTCATCATCATGGGACGTCAGGGCTCCGGAAAGACGAGGCTCGCGGACGGCCTCATCCTTATGACCTGCCTCCATCTCGGGCTCAAGGCGGCCAAGGTGGCTAAGATCGTGGCGCAGGATCTCAATCAGAAGGATCCGGCGGCCGTGGTGAAGAAGCTGTCGGGCGGCTTCCTTGTGATCGAGGGGGCCGGAGCGCTGGCGGATGAGACCGTGAACAGACTGAATCAGGCCATGGAATTCCGGACGGACGACATGATCGTGATTCTCGAGGACGAGCGCGAGGACCTGAAGAAGGTGCTGGAGGCGCACGCGGATTTCGCGGAAAAATTCACGTCCCGGATCACGGTGCCCGTTTTCACCAATGACGAGCTTGTGACCTTCGCCAGAGTTTACGCGGCGGAAGAGGGGTACAAGTTTGACGAGCTCTCGACGCTCGCTCTCTACACGATCATCGGTGATCAGCAAAGGGGCGGAGAGCCCGTGACGGTCGGCCGCGTCCGGGAGATTCTGGACAAGGCCATCGACAGGAATCACCGGAGGCTCTTCGGAAAGGTGACCGACAGGGCCGACGGCAAGACGGTTCTGGTCGAGAAGGATTTTAATTTCTGATACGGATGCTTCCGGCAGCCCTCCGAAGAACACTTCGGGGGGCTGCCTTTTGAGACGGAGAAGAACGCATGAAGACAGAACCATATCTGGGAAAACCGGCCTACACGGCCGCGGTGCTGAAGGCCCACGGGATCAGCGCGAAAAAGAAATACGGCCAGAACTTCCTGGTTGACGAGGACGTGCTCCGAGCCACGGCGGAGGCTGCGGGGCTGGGAGAAGAGGATTTCGTGCTCGAGATCGGGCCCGGCATCGGGACGCTCACGCAGTACCTCGCCCACCGCGCCGGGAGGGTCTGCGCCGTCGAGATCGACAGGAACCTTCTGCCCGTACTCGAGGATACGCTTGGCGCGTTTCCGAATGCGGAGGTGATAAGCGGCGATATTCTGAAGATGGATCTCCGGGCGCTCGCGGAGGAGAGGAACGGCGGCAGGCCCATGAAGGTGGCTGCCAATCTGCCGTATTACATCACGACACCGATCCTCATGAAGCTGCTCGCGGAGGGTGAGCCCGTCTCGGACATCACGGTAATGGTGCAGAAGGAAGTGGCGGACCGCATGATGGCGGGGCCGGGGACAAGGGACTACGGCGCGCTCAGCCTGGCAGTGCAGTACCGGGCAGAGGCGGAGATCGTGCGGATTGTGCATCCGTCCTCTTTTGTGCCTCAGCCGGGGGTGGACAGCGCGGTCGTCCATCTTAAAAAATACGCCGCTCCGCCCGTTCAGGTCCGCGACCCCGCCCTGATGTTCGGGATCATCCGCGCGTCCTTTAATCAGAGAAGGAAGAAGCTGACGAACGGCGTGGCCAATGACCCCGCGCTGCCCTTCGGCAGGGAGGACGCGGAGCGGGCTCTTTCCGCCTGCGGAATCCGGACGGACGCGAGGGGGGAGGCACTCTCCCTCCGGGAATTCGCGGCGCTCAGCGACTCTTTTTATGCAATTTTATGATTTTTTGCAGAATTAATTCAAAAAGGTTTCACACTTTTTCCCTTGTTTTTTTTTATTGAAAGTCTATAATGAGCGGTACTGGAAAGAAAGGAGAGAGTATGAAGAAGAGAAAGATTCTGCATGCGGTGTCTGCGCTTGTTCTCGCCACATCAATGACTCTTTCGGCACTCGTATCCCCCAGGGTGACCGTGGCGGCGACATACTCGACATACGTGGCGCTCGGCGCCGATCTGACAGCGGAACAGAAGAAGGAAGTATTGAAGACGCTCCGGGTATCGGAGAGCGACCTTACTCAGGATACACTTGTCACAGTGACAAACAGCGAGGAGCATGAATACCTCGACAGGTACCTGCCTGCGGGCGTGATCGGATCAAAGTCGCTTTCCTCCTGCAGGGTATCGCCCGCTGACAACGGGAGCGGGATCAGAGTTGAGACTCATAATATCACATACCTTACGCCGGCCATGTACCAGAACGCGCTCGCTACGGCGGGGATGAAGGACGCCGACGTATCGGTCGCGGCGCCGAGCCCGATTTCGGGGACGGCTGCACTTGTGGGGGCGATGAAGGCCTACGCGAAGATGAGCGGACAGGTGATCGAGCCGGAGGTCCTTGAGACGGCGACAGCCGAGCTTGTGACGTCCGGGGAAATCGCGGAGGAGCTCGGAGACTCCGAGAAGACGGCGGAGCTGATTGCGGCGGTGAAACAGGTGATCGCGGAGAATGATATCGAGGACGAGGACGATATCCGCGATGTTATCATCAATATTACGAATCAGCTGAACATTACGCTTGCGGATGCGGATCTGGAGAAGCTCATCGAGCTCATGCGGCAGTTCGCGGCGCTGGATGTGAACGCGAAGGATCTCGCGGAGCAGGCGGGTGAGATTTATGAGCAGGCGGCACAGAACGGACTGGACCTGTCCTCCTACGGAATCAGCACGGAGGAAGTGAACGGCTTTTTCGCGAAGCTGCCGGGGCTTCTGCAGGCCATCATCAGTTGGCTTAGGGGGATTCTGGGGTGATTCCCGGCTTTAGGGATATACCCTCGGGAAAAGAGACCGGAGATACACCGCCGGAATATAGTGAAAATGTATAATTGGAAAAGCGGATTTCGCATCTGATTGTGAAAAATGATCAGGCGGAATCCGTTTTCCGCTTGCCTCTTTTATTGAAATGTGATAATATAGACTTGCTCAAAGAAAGATGATTTGCGCGAATTTGCGAAAATGCTTTCAGAGAGAATCCTTATTTCTGTCCTGATGTGAGCAAGCCTCACAATCGATTTTTCATAATAATCGCCCCGGTGGAAACACCGGGGCACTCCTCTGTCATTTTCCGGATAAAAGCTGATGAACAGCAGCAGCCGGGTGTCTTATTCGTTATACTCGATCCGGACCTTGATCTTGCTGTCGCTGACCAAGGCTCTCTATTCCCGGATTTTGTAAAGCAGTCCTTCGGTTACAAACCGGGTGATTACGCTTCGTACCGTCATGCGGCTGATGCCGCATATGCGGTTCATCTCATTTTCCAAGAAAATCATGCTGTCGGTCGCCCGCTCCGCCGTACTGATTTTTTTCTTTGATAATATTTTCGGGATTGTGAAATCATGGGTTGACAGAACGGTCCTATGAGCAGGGTGAAATATGTTTTCCGATTGAGAAATGTTGGGTTGACAAATGAGCATAGAAAAAGAGCATGGCCACTTGTTGACAGTCATGCTCTTTCTGCGTTATATGGTTGTCTGTTGATTTCCCGTCTGAGCCCGGGGTGTCGGTAACATCACGTCATCGCAGATCTCGCGGCTCAGTCGGGAGAGAGCTATGAGAAGGCCGTGGAGAGCGGGCTCGACCTGTCCTCCTACGGGATCAGCCCCGCGGAGGTGAGCGGGTTCTTCTCGAAGCTTCCGGGGCTTCTGCAGGCGCTCATCGGGTGGCTGCAGGGGATACTCGGCTGAAGCGGCCGGATGTAATGTAAAACGGAAGCAGATGCTGTTATACAGGAAAAGAGGACGGTTGAGTGACCGGCAGGATCAGAGACATTGATCCTGCCGATTTTTGTGTCTGAAAAAGACAGGAAATTGAACTACAGGTATTGACATGTATAACAAGTGGTGGTATGCTTGTATCATCGGTTGCAGAAAGAGTTGCTGTTGACAGAATTTGGTTTTATGCAGGGTGTTGCAGGGAGGAATTATGAAGAGTAATCGTTTGCAGGGTGAAGTAGCGGTGATAACCGGTGCGGGCTCCGGTCTCGACCAGGGTGTTGCAGTGATGTTTGCCGACAACGGATGCACGGTCGCCGTTGCGGATATTAACAGGGATAACGGGGAAAAGACGGTGGAGATGTGCAAGGCTGTCGGCGGAAACGCATTCTTCGTGGAGATGAATATCGGATCGACAGAGTCCGTCAATAAGGCCATGCAGGAGGTCTACGACCGGACGGGGAAGATCAGCATTCTCATCAACGGCGCCGCGATTTCAAGGTTCCATCAGCTCGAAGAGTGCCCGGATGAAGAGTGGGATCTCATGATCAATATTGATCTCACCGGCACGTTCCGGACCATGCGCGCGGCCTTCCCCTTCCTGAAGGAGAATGGAGGGGGACGGATCGTCAATATTTCCTCTACCTCCGGAAAGAGCGGAGGCGGATGGTCCGGTGCGCACT
>CAYLHR010000088.1:0-8671 GCA_964383335.1 uncultured Lachnospiraceae bacterium | reverse complement strand
AATGAGTTCCGCGTCCGCGAGGTGCTGAACCGCTACTGCTCCTTCATGCCGGTGCCCATTTACCTTGAGGACGAGGGAAGCGCCGCGAAGAAGCGCAGGGAGGACGCCGAGAAGAGGCGCCTCGAGGATCACGAGAAGGCGGTCAGGGAGGCATCCGAGAAGGGTGAGGAGATCCCCGCCATGCCGGAGAAGCCCGCTCCCGAGCCCATCAATGACACGAATCCGCTCTGGACCCGCATGCCGTCCGAGTGCACGGATGATGACTACAAAGATTTCTACCGCAAGGTGTTCAATGATTACAAGGAGCCCCTCTTCTGGATTCACCTGAAGACGGACTATCCGTTTAATCTGAAGGGCATTCTGTATTTCCCGAAGATCAACACCGAGTATGACGCGCTTGAGGCCCAGATCCGTCTCTACAACAATCAGGTGTTCATCGCCGACAACATCAAGGAAGTGATACCGGAGTTCCTCATGACTCTGAAGGGCGTCATCGACTGCCCGGATCTTCCTCTCAATGTGTCCCGCTCCGCGCTGCAGAACGACGGTACCGTGAAGAAGATCGCCGAGTACATCTCAAGAAAGATGGCGGACCGGCTCTCCGGCATGTTCAAGACGGACCGGGAGAATTATGAGAAGAACTGGGATGACATCAGCCCCTTCATCAAGTACGGCTGCATCCGCGACACGAAGTTTGCGGACAGGATGATGGATTTCATGCTCTTTAAGGATCTGGACGGCAGGTACCTGACCCTTAAGGAGTATGAGGAGAAGAATCAGATCGCCCGGAAGGAGGACGCGGAAGCGAAGGAGGACGCGGCGGAAGGCGCGGCCGCATCCGCGGTCGATGAGAACGGGGAAGCCGTGGAGGCCGAGGTCGTGAGCGGAACGAATGCTGACGGCACCGGGGAGGAAGAAGCGGAGGAGCCGAAGAAAGCGGCCATATTCTATGTGACGGATGAGGTGCAGCAGGCCCAGTACGTCGCCATGTTCCGGAAGAACGGCAAGGACGCCGTAATTTTGAAGGAGAACATCGACAAGCCCTTTATCCAGCAGCTGGAACAGAGAAATGAGCACATCCGCTTCGCCCGGATCGACTCGGAGCTGGCCGAGGATTTCAGGGAGGAGGGGGAGATCCCCAAGGAGGATGCCGATTCACTGACGGCCACATTCCGGAAGCACCTCGGAAATGAGAAGCTCGAGGTGCGCGTCGAGAACATGAAGGATGAGGATATCGCGGCCATCGTCACCGTGTCCGAGGAGGACCGCCGGATTCAGGATATGATGCGGATGTACGGCATGGCCGACATGGGCATGGGCGGACGCGAGACCCTGGTCCTCAACTGCAGCCACCCGCTTGTGAAGTTTGTGCTTGAGCACAAGCGCGCGCAGTCGGTGCCCGTGATCTGCGAGCAGCTCTATGACCTCGCCAGAATCTCCCAGCATCCCTTAAACGAGGAGGAGATGACGAAGTTCATGAAGCGCTCGAATGAGATTATGATGCTGCTCACGAAATAAAGTCTTCCGTCAGGATGGACAGGGAGGCCAGAATCTCCCGGATCTCGTCGTCCCAGGCGTGGTCGGCGGCGCGGTCCGTGGAGAAGGTCTTCATGGAGGTGCCGGTCGTCAGAATGAGCCGGCTGCCGTCAAATTTCAGGTTGAGACAGAGACCGGAGAGGTTCCGGGCGGAGCCGGTGATGCCGTATTTTTCATAGAAGGTGTCCATTTTTCCGGCCGGATAGAAGAAGACGAATTTAAAGCCGAGGGGCGTGCGCTTTCCCTTTATGATGTCAAAGCACCGCTCCCGGACCTGTCCCCAGCGGATGTAGGAGACCGGCGCCAGGACGGCGGGATCCGGCATGTGTCCGGAATCCTCCGAAGAGGCGCCGGTCCTGCTGTCCTCCCCGAAGAAGGAGGGCTCCAGGCGCCCGTCGATCGAAAAGGTGCAGAAGGTCGTGATGCGCGCCTCCGCGAGAGCGTAGTCGTCGAAGTGCGTTCCGACCAGAAAAGCGGACATAAAGCGTCTGATATCGATGATTCCGAGTGCGATCAAAAGTGCCTCCCTTCCTTATGCCGCGCGGGAAGTCCGCTTCCGCCCCGGCATGAGGGAGCGGGGGAGCGCGGCCACTGTTATAGTATAGCATTTGCGGGTCCCGGTAAAGCGGATATCGGTATTCCGTCTTCGGGGAAATGCCCTCTGCGGGTAAAGTTGCCTTTTTTGCGGAAAGCGTGTATAATCTCTGCTGTCGCCGAAATGTCCGGGCAGCGGCGGAGGCGGCAGGAGCTGCTTGCGGCCGTCGGAAGAGACAGGCCGGTCAGATATGAAAAAACGCGCGGAAGCGCGGAGTTGGGAGTAAGATCATGAGTCAGAAGAAGGTGGATCAGTACAAGGAGTACAAGAAGAACAGGGCGAAGATCCTGAAACGGGAGAAGATGGTCCGCAGGATCGAGATGATCGCCGCGGCGCTCATCTGCGCGGTGCTTGTCGGATGGCTCGGCTATTCTGCCGTTCAGACAAGGAATAAGGCAGCGGAGGAGAACGCGCAGGCGCCCGCCGCCGTCGAGGTGGACATGAACGCGTACATGGATTACGTGAACACGCTTCCCGCCTACTTCAGCGACGCCTCATGAATCCGTTCATTCTGAGAGAAATCAAAAAATCCGGAACCGGGAAGCCGGTTCCGGATTTTTTTATATAGCTGATTACAGCTTGACGACGTTGGCAGCCTGCGGTCCACGGGCGCCCTGCTGAACATCAAACTCAACAGACTGACCCTCATCGAGAGATTTGAATCCCTCTCCCTGAATCGCGGAGAAATGTACGAAAACATCATTTCCGTCTTCGCCGGTAATAAAGCCGTAGCCCTTCTCAGCGTTGAACCACTTGACAGTACCTTTGTTCATGTTGTGTTACCTCCATATACTTTAAATAGACAAGGGAAAATGCGAAAAAATTCACCGGTTATTGCAGATTACAGGCAAATCACTCATATAATCTCCAATAACCAGTGAATACATGTGTTTCCCCTCCAACAACAGAAATTATATCTTTGGGCGTTATATAAGTCAAGGCGTTTGGGATCGCAAAAAAGTCTTTCAAAGGTGTTTTGTTTCGTGTATGATAGGAACATCAGAGGGTTCCCGGACTCGAAAAAATGCCGAAAATCAAGGCTTTTTCGGGGACACTTTGGTGAAATTCGACGATAGGAACGGAGACCCTCCGGCGAAAAAGAGTGAACACTCAATTCCGATGCCGGACGGGAGAACGGGGAGGAAATATGATCGGAAAACTGATAGAGGGCATCAGGAAAAAGAAGGCGCCGATAGTGGTGGGACTTGATCCGCAGCTTTCCTTTATACCGGAGACGCTTCTTAAGAACGCCTTCCGGGAGCACGGAGAGACGCTCGAGGGCGCGGCGGCCGCCATTTATTCCTTTAACGAGGGAATCGTGGAGGCGGTCGCGGATCTTGTACCGGCAGTAAAGCCCCAGATCGCCATGTACGAGCAGTTCGGCGTCCCGGGACTTGCCGCCTACAGGAAGACCGTGGAGCTCTGCAGGAGCAGGGGGCTGATTGTGATCGGGGACGTGAAGCGGGGAGACATCGGCTCGACATCCGGCGCCTACGCCGCGGCGCATCTGGGAACCGTGAAAATCGGGGACAGCGTCTTCGCCCCCTTCGATGAGGATTTCGCGACGGTGAATCCCTATCTCGGGACGGACGGTGTGAAGCCCTTCATCGACGTATGCCGCTCCCACGACAGAGGCATCTTTGTCCTCGTCAAGACCTCCAATCCCTCGAGCGGCGAGTTTCAGGACCGGATCCTGGCCGACAGCGGCAGGCCGCTTTACGAGGAGGTCGGAGAGAAGGTCCGCGAGTGGGGCGCCGGGGCGCTCGACGAATCCGGCTGGTCCGAGGTCGGGGCCGTCGTCGGCGCGACCTATCCCGAGATGGGAAAGGTGCTGAGAGAGATCATGCCGAAGAGCTATATCCTGGTTCCGGGATACGGGGCGCAGGGCGGAACGGGCCGCGACCTGGTTCATTTCTTTGACAGGGACGGGCTCGGCGCGATTGTCAATTCCTCCCGCGGCATCATCGCCGCCTGGAAGAAGGATCCCGCCTGCGGCGAATCGGGAGAGGGATACGCGGAGGCCGCGCGGCGCGCGGTGCTCCTTATGCGGCAGGATATCGAGGAGGCGCTCTCGTAAGGACGGGCGCGGCGATATCCGGTAAAGACAGGGGATATTAAGGGACATAAGATCCGGCGCGCGTTTCTACGCGCGCCTCAGATACAGTCAAAGGAGGACGGATTGAAAAAACTGGAGACGGCCCGGGTGGCCGGACAGGAGAGGATCGCGGAGGATATTTATTCTCTCACACTTGACGTGTCATTCGCGGAGGAAGTCAGGGCGGGACAGTTTGTCTCGCTGTACTCATCTGACGCCTCGAGACTTCTGCCAAGACCGATCTCAATCTGTGATTTTGACGCGGAGAAGGGGCAGATCCGCCTCGTGTACCGGATCGCGGGAAAGGGAACCCTGGAGTTCTCTCATCTTCGCGGGGGAGACGCGGTGAAGGTGATGGGGCCGCTCGGGAACGGCTTCCCGCTTGAGGAGGCGGCCGGAAAGCATGTCCTTCTGGTCGGCGGCGGAATCGGCATTCCGCCCATGGTGGGAA
Organism: uncultured Lachnospiraceae bacterium; assembly: GCA_964383335.1. Lineage (GTDB taxonomy): Bacteria > Bacillota > Clostridia > Lachnospirales > Lachnospiraceae > Chordicoccus. Next base: position 3,994 of record CAYLHR010000088.1, on the reverse strand, counting down.
CCGGCAGGGCGCTCGCGGCGCTTGACGCCGGCAGCCGCCCGTCCCGCATCTCGCATGCCGCGGGCTACCGGACGGACGACCTGTTTCTTACGGAGGAGCTTCTCGCGTCGGGCCGGCTCTGTATCTCGACCGACGACGGCAGCCGCGGAACGCACGGAACCGTGCTCGACGCGATACGGGAAAATGCCATAAGTCCGGATCTCATCTTCGCCTGCGGCCCCGCTGTGATGTTGCGGGCGCTGAAGGACTGGGCGGCCGGGCAGGGGATTCCTCTCTGGGTCTCCATGGAGGAGCGCATGGCCTGCGGGGTCGGCGTGTGCCTCGGCTGCGTCTGCAATACGGCGGAGACGGATACGCATTCCATGGTAAAAAGAGCGAGAATCTGCGCGGACGGACCTGTCTTCAGGGCGGAGGAGGTGGATCTTTCATGACGGATGTGCGTATGGAAGTTGAGATCGCCGGCGTGACGCTTAAGAATCCGGTGATGACTGCGAGCGGGACCTTCGGTTCCGGACAGGAGTACAGTGAGTGGATTGATCTTTCGGGACTCGGCGCCGTGACCGCGAAGGGAGTCGCCGATGTGCCCTGGGCCGGCAATCCCGCGCCCCGGGTCGCGGAGACCGCGAGCGGCATGCTGAACTGCATCGGGCTTCAGAATCCCGGCGTCGAGGTATTTCTCGAGCGGGATCTGCCCTTTCTCAGGGCGTCGGGCACGCGCGTCATCGTGAATGTCTGCGGCCACGAGCCGGACGAGTACCTGCGTGTGATCGACCGCCTGGAGGACGCGGACGGCATTGATTTTTACGAGATCAATATTTCCTGCCCGAACGTGCAGGCGGGGGGCCTCGCCCTGGGGACCGATCCCGCCGTTGTGGAGTCCCTCACAAGGCAGTGCAAGGCGCATTCGCGGATTCCCGTCATCATGAAGCTTACGCCCAACGTGACGGATGTCACCGTGATCGCGAAGGCCTGCGAGGCGGGCGGGGCGGACGCGGTGTCGCTCATCAATACGCTGACGGGCATGAAGATCGATGTGGAGAAGCAGACCTTCGTCCTTTCGAACCGGACGGGCGGCCTGTCCGGGCCGGCCGTCAAGCCGGTCGCTGTGCGCATGGTCTATGAAACCGCGCGGGCCGTGTCCATTCCCGTGATCGGGATGGGGGGCATCATGTGCGCCGAGGACGCGGTGGAGTTCATGCTGGCGGGCGCTTCGGCCGTGTCGGTCGGAATGGCGAATTTTGTGAATCCGCACGTGACGGAGGAGATCACGGCGGGCATCAGGGACTACTGCCTGCGCCACGGGATTCCGGAGGCGCGGATGCTGACGGGTGCCGTGAAGGGCTGAACCTTTTGAACATACAGATGACGGACGGGAGAGGAAAGATGGAAGCTTACAAGGAAGAATTTATTCGCTTTATGGTGGAATCGGAGGTGCTCCGTTTCGGAAGCTTTGTGACAAAGAGCGGGAGACAGACCCCGTTTTTCGTCAATACCGGCAACTACCGGACCGGCGGCCAGCTGGCCCGGCTGGGAAAGTACTACGCTCGGGCGATTCATGACCGCTTCGGTCTCGATTTCGACGTTCTGTTCGGACCCGCCTACAAGGGCATTCCCCTCTCCGTCACGACGGCGGTCGCGGCCTTCGAGGAATACGGCAAGGAGATCCGCTACTCCTCGAACCGCAAGGAGATGAAGGACCACGGGGACAGGGGTATTCTGCTCGGAAGCGGGATCGGGGACGGCGACCGCGTCGTCATCATCGAGGATGTGACGACGGCCGGCACGTCCATCAACGAGACGGTCCCGATTCTGAAGGCCCAGGGAGATGTCAGCATTCTGGGACTTGTCGTATCCGTCGACAGGATGGAGCGGGGAACAGGAACGAAGTCCGCTCTGTCGGAGATCAGCGAAAAGTACGGCTTCCCCACGACGGCCATTGTCACGATGGCGGAGGTGGTGGAATATCTCTACAACCGCGAGATAGACGGCAGAGTTCTGATCGACGAGGAGAGGAAGCGGGCCATTGACGCCTACTACAGGGAGTATGGCGCGGATTGAGGGACCCAGAAAGAAGAGGGCGCGGCGGATCGGCAGGGTGCTGTTCATCATTTATATGGCGGTGCTTGTCTATTTCCTGTTTTTTGCCGACTGGTATGACCACGCCCCGGGGGCACAGTGGGAATATCACTACAACATCGTTCCCTTTCGCGAGATCCTGCGGTATATTATTAAAGCGCGGAAGATCGGGGCGGCCGCCGTGCTGCTCAATCTGGCGGGAAATGTGGCCGGATTTATGCCGTTCGGCTTCTTCCTTCCCGTCATGTCGCCCGCTTTCCGCGGGCTCCTCAAGGTGACGGGACTGGGCTTTTTCGTGAGCCTTGAGGTGGAGATCGTTCAGCTTCTGACTCGCTCCGGCAGGTGCGACGTGGACGATATCATTTTGAATACAGTCGGGGCAGCGGCCGGATACCTGCTGTTCCTTCTCGTGAATCGCTGGAGAAAAGAGGTGCAGCGGCGGTATGGCCGATAAGCGGAGATACAGTTTCATAGAGAAAAAAGAGTCGAAGGACGGCCTGCTGTCCACGAAGCTCGCGCTCGTGTCCCTTGCGCTGTTCATCGTGGACGTGGCCGTATCCTTCATCAGCGGGGGCTCCGCGGGAAGCTTCACGGGCGCCGCCGCCCTGACGGCCATGCTGCTTTCGGTCTACGGTTTTTATACCGGCATGAGGTCATTCGGGGAGAAGGATGTCTCTCTTCTCTGGCCGGTGATCGGCTCGATCTCCTCGGGAGCGCTGATGCTGGGCTGGTTCGCCCTGTTTCTTACGGGGCTGGACTGAAGATGCCGGACATGTCAGCTTACGCGGACAGGGCAGCCGGCGCCAGGCTTCGGATCGCCGGGATTCTCGGCGAGGAAGCTGTTCCGGAGCCGCTCCGGGACTGGTTCCTGACGGCCGGCGCCTTTCTTCTTTCCGTGAAACCGGGCACCGGCTGTCCGGATTCCTCCTTCGGGGATACCGGATACGAGGATGCCGGATATGAGACTGCCGGATACGAGGATACCGGCTGCGGGGTCATTCCGGAGCGCTACGGGACCTCCTACGCGAATCCGGCCTATGCCTCCGCCGCGCTGGGCGCGGATTTCGGACCGGTCTTCTCCGCCGTGAGCGCGGAGCTCCGGGGAATCATTCCGGCCGTTCGGGTGGGAGACGCGGAGGGGGAGGCCGTGCTCCTTGAGCTTTATCTCGAGCTGTATTTTGCCTACACGGATCCGGAGACGCCCGGAGCCGGAACCGCGAAGCATCTGTTCGCGTCGTGGCTTTGGGATTACACGGGACGCTTTATCGAAAAGGGACTTGACGCGCAGCTGTCCTTCAGGGACAGACCGGGGGAATCCCCGGCGGACCGCGCGCGGCGCCTTTATCTCTACCGCTGCGGGGAGTACGGGGACACGCGGGGAGCGGCCCTCAATCCCCGGTTTAAGCGTGATCACAGTGAGGATCTGGCGCTGGTTTTCCGGGACGCCTACGCGTCCATGTATCTGCGGTGCCTGAAGGAGGCCCTTGAGGCGCGGAGGCCCGCCCTTTCGGCGCCCGGTGCGGACGGGGCCGCGGAGAGGGGCGGTGCGCTGTTCCTCTTTTCGGAGGAAGAGGCGCTGCCGCCGGATGAGTGCGCGATCCGCTTCAGTACGGAACAAAGAACCGGATTCCGGTCGATGCGGCGCTCCGCGGAGGAGATCGCGAGGCGCTATTACACATGAAAGGTCAGGGTATATGGTTATGGTTTCAGTCAGTATTGTCATGGGTTCCGACTCGGATCTTCCTGTCATGAAAAAGGCGGCGGACATGCTCGCGGAGCTCGGAATCGGGTATGAGATGAGAATTATCTCCGCCCACAGGGAGCCGGAGCTCTTCTTCAATTATGCGAAGGGCGCGAAGGACAGGGGCATCAGGGTGATCATCGCCGGAGCCGGCATGGCAGCCCACCTGCCCGGCAT
>CAYLHR010000087.1:0-8753 GCA_964383335.1 uncultured Lachnospiraceae bacterium | reverse complement strand
AAGGTTGAGCCTTTTCCCCAGGCTGCAGCTTCCGCCAAGGGGTATCGCAGTCATTCAGCAATCATGATTCATAAACCATGCTTTGTGAATCAGTCTTGTTGCGCCCCTGGGCAGAAGGCAGAGAAAACCTTGCTGTCAGGCCAAGGGCTGACTCCGGCTGGCTGCGGCAGGCAAAAATCAAGGTCATCAGGCCAAACCGGGGATGCGCCCAATTGCAAATCATCTGCCCGGATGGTACACTTATAGAACTGCGGAACGGCCGGAGAGCCGGATCCGGCAAAGCGAGCGTGAAGCGCAGTCAGCGCGGTCAGCAGAGTGCAGCAGAGTAAAGCAGAGTGCAGCACAACAACAGGAGGTTATCATGATTGATCTTACCATTAACAGTGAGGGAAGAGCACACAACATAGAAAGAGCGAGGGAGAGGAATATTATCATCCCGACGATCGAGGAGATGCGGAATCCCGAGAAGATTCCGGAGAAGATCAAGGAGAAGTTGAAGGGTGTCGGTCTCTGGGATCTCAATCCGCTCAACCTCTTTCGCATTACCTGGAAAAATGAGCCCGTTGAGTCGGGCGGCCTCTTCGGCGGACCCAACTATATCGTGCTTCCGTCCGAGCTGACCGGCGTGAAGGCGAAAATCATCATGATGGCGGGCAAGTATTTCCCGACGGGCTGCCACAAGGTCGGCGCCTCCTTCGGGTGCCTCGTGCCCCCGCTCGTGACGGGACAGTTTGATTCCTCCTATCACAAGGCGGTATGGCCCTCCACGGGCAACTACTGCCGCGGCGGCGCCTTTAATTCCAAGCTGCTGAGCTGCTACTCGATCGCGATTCTCCCGGAGGGAATGAGCCGCGAGAGATTCGAGTGGCTGGAGAGTGTCGCAAGCGAGATCATCGCGACCCCGGGATCGGAGTCCAACGTAAAGGAGATCTTTGACAAGACCAACGAGCTGAAGCTGCGCCCGGATACCATGATCTTCAATCAGTTTGAGGAAATGGGCAACTACATGTGGCATTACAATGTCACGGGCAACGCGATCGCCGAGGCCTTTGAGGAGATGAAGGGCGACGGAGATCATTTCTTCGGCGCGGTCTTCACCTCGGGATCCGCCGGGACGATGGCGGCCGGCGACAGGCTGAAGGAGCTCTATCCCGCGGCAAAGCTCGGCGTGGGCGAGGCGCTGCAGTGCCCGACCCTTCTCGACAACGGCTTCGGCGCGCACAGAATCGAGGGCATCGGGGACAAGCACGTGCCGTGGATTCACAACGTGAAGAATACGGATCTCGTCGTGGATATCGACGATGAGGATTCCCAGAAGGTTCTCCGCCTCTTCAACGAGCCGGAGGGACTCGCGTATCTGAAGAGCGCGGGCGTGCCGGAGGAGACGATCAGCCAGCTGAGCCTCTTCGGCATTTCGGGCATCGCGAACATGCTCTGCGCCATCAAGATGGCCAAGTATTACGAGCTGACCGAGAACGACGTTCTCGCGTCGGTCATGACGGACTCCGCCTCCATGTACGCATCCAGGGTGAAGGAGCTCGAGGAGGAGGACGGCGCCTATACGCGCGAGATGGCTGCGGTCGATTTCCACACGCACATTCTCGGGGAGAAGACGGACAACATGCTGGAGCTCACGTATCCGGTGAGGAAGCGCGTCCACAACCTCAAGTACTATACCTGGGTGGAGCAGCAGGGCAAGACCTCCGAGGAGCTGAACGCCCTCTGGTACGACACGGAGCACACCTGGGATTCCGTGAAGAAGGACGCGGACCGCGTGGATGAGATGATCCGCGAATTCAATGAGGAGACGGGTCTTCTGAAGGCACTGTAAAGAATTCGCCGTAAAAAAAGGAGCAGCCATGCTGAAATTTGTCACAGGTGCCAGATGCACCGTCTGCGGCTCCGTCACGGAGGCCGGGCCGGAGCTCACCGTCTGCCCGAAGTGCGGCGGGATTCTGGACATTGAATATGATTATGAGGCGATCGGCCGGGCGGTGACGCCCGCCGATCTTGAGAAGCGGGAGGACCCGACCATGTGGCGGTACCGGGAGTTTCTTCCCGTGGAGCCGTCCTCGCCGGAACAGATCAGCCGTCTTAAGGTCGGCGGATCGCCGCTCTACCGGGCGGACCGTCTGGCGGAGGTCATCGGTCTTGCAAAGGGAAATCTCTGGATCAAGGACGACGGCATAAATCCCACGTCCTCTCTTAAGGACAGGGCGTCCGCCATGGCGGTGGTCAAGGCGTACGAGGCGGGCAAGACGACCATCGCCTGCTCGTCCACGGGAAATGCGGCCAGTTCGCTTGCCGGCAATGCCGCGGCCGCAGGCATGGAGACGTGGATCTTTGTCCCGTCCAGGGCGCCTAAGGGCAAGGTCGCGCAGCTGAAGATGTTCGGCGCGAACGTGCTGCTGGTCGACGGGAGCTACGAGGATACCTTCCGGATCTCCGCCGAGGCGATCGATCACTTCGGCTGGTATAACAGGAACGCGGCCATCAATCCCTATCTCATGGAGGGAAAGAAGACGGTGTCCCTGGAACTCGCGGAGCAGATGCGGTTTGAGATGCCCGATTATGTCGCCGTATCCGTGGGAGACGGCTGCACCATCGCCGGCGTCTGGAAGGGACTGGTTGATCTTAAGAAGAGCGGCTTCATTTCCAGGCTGCCCCGCCTCATAAGCGTGCAGGCGGAGGGGTGCTGCCCGATCAATACCGCAGCGGCCGCGCGGACGGAGACCTGGAGTCCCCAGGAGGAGAACACCATCGCGGATTCCATCGCGGTGGGGGTTCCCAGAAATCCCCTTAAGGCGATCCGCGCCGTCATCTCGTCGGACGGCGTGACTGTCAATGTCTCGGACGATGAGATTCTGGCGGCCATGCGGCTGGCCGGAAAATACGCCGGTGTCTTCGCGGAGCCGGCGGGCGCGACGGGGCTGGCCGGCGTGAAGAAGGCCGTGGAGACCGGACTCATTCCGCCGACGGCGTCGGTGGCGGCGATCGTGACCGGCAACGGCCTGAAGGACGTCGCGAACGCCATCAAGGCGGCGGGAGAGCCTGAGCTCATCTCACCGGATATGGACAGCCTGCTTGCGGCTATGGAGCGGATTCGCTGATTTTTACTATTTTACGGAGGAAATGTCACTATGCAGAAACTGCGGATTGTGGTCAAGATCGGGACATCGACGCTGACCAACGAAATCGGAAAGCGGAACTTAAGACGCATCGAGGAGCTGGCCATGACGCTCTCGGATATACAGAATATGGGACATGAGGTGATCCTGGTCTCATCCGGAGCGATTGCGGTCGGAACCAACAAAATGCGGCTTAAGGAGCGCCCGACGACCATGCGGATGAAGCAGGCCGCTGCCGCGGTGGGACAGTGCGAGAACATGTTCCTCTACGACAAATTTTTCGGATATTACGACAAGACGGTCGCGCAGATTCTTCTGAACGCGGAGGATATCACATCCGAGGAGAAGAAGGAGAATCTGACGAATACGTTCAACGCGCTGCTCGAGTGCGGCGTGATCCCGATCGTCAATGAAAATGACTCCGTGAGTTACACGGAGATCGAGTCGGAGGACCGCCTCTTCGGAGACAACGACATGCTCTCCGCGGTCGTGGCCGTCCTCACCCAGGCGGACCGCCTGGTGATCCTGTCCGATATCGACGGCTTCTTCGACAGGGATCCCCGTCTCTACAAGGACGCGAAGCTCATAGGGCGGATTGAAAAAATCGACGACAGCGTCTATGACCTGGCCGGCGGCGCGGGGTCGCGCCGGGGAACCGGGGGCATGAAGACCAAGCTGCAGGCCGCTGATCTCGCCACGTCACAGGGCATCGACACGATTGTGACGAACGGCAAGGATCCCACGGTCCTCTACAGGATTGTGGAGGGGAAACCGGTCGGAACCCTGTTCGCGGGCCGCTGACCCTGCGGCAGGCCGGATGAGGCGGATCAGCGGAAGACGGACCGGCGGAAGGCAGACCGGCGGAAGGCAGACCGGCGGAAGACAGATCAGCGGAAAGCAGATCAGCGGAAGGCTGCCCGGCAGAGGGAAGTTCACAGAGAAAGTACAGGGGGAATCACAGATTCCCCCTCTTTGCGTGTTTCTCCAGTATTTCCATGGTCTTCTGAAAGAGAACGGCGGAGCCGCGCTCCGTCCGGGACTGCCGCTCCAGCACCTGCGGGAGCTTTACCCCGTGCTCTTTCCAGTCGCCGCCGTCGTTGCTGTCATTGAGGAGAAGGGGCTGGAAATTATCCAGGGCCCGGGCAAATTTCGCCTCCGCGCTCTCCGCGGCCTCGAATTCCTCGAAGACGGCGCGGAGCGCCCGCCCCTGATCCTCCGGCAGCAGGCCGAACAGCCGGTCTGCGGCCCGCTCCTCCCGTTCCTTCTGGCTCTTTTTCCCCTCCTCGTCGTAGGCGTAGGTGTCGCCCGCGTCGATTTCGACGATGTCGTGGATGAGGCACATGAGCATAGTCTTCGCGACGTCGATCTCCTCGTTCGCGTATTCGGACAGAAGCCAGACCATGACGGCCATGTGCCAGGCGTGCTCGGAGTCATTTTCCTTTCTCCCGTGTCCTGAGAGAGAGGTCTGACGGAAAATGTTCTTTTCCTTGTCGATCTCGAGAATAAAGCTGATCTGCTGTTCCAGTCTTTCCCTGTCCATTTGTGTGATCACCATGCCTTTTTTACTATTGCAGCTGCGTCAGGGCTGACTGCTGTGTTCAGCCTGTTCTTTGCCTGTTCTTTGCTTGTTCTTTGCCGGTTCTTTGCTTCGGGCGGTTTCGGGCAGAGCCGGCTTTTCCTGTCCCGCCGGCTTTGCATCAGACCTGCTCCTCTTCCCGGGCCTTTACGAAGTTGAGATAGGCCCCGACCTGATTCGCCTCACTCAGAAAATGGCAGGGCACGATCTCCGGCCGCGGCAGAGCCGTATCAAAGTAGATTCCCGGGTTACTGTACAGCTTCCGGACGGCGCTGTCGATGGTCTCAATGAGGACGGGCTGCCTGCTGATTCCGCCTCCGATGGCGACCTTCTCGAGGTCAAGAAGAATGGTCATGTTTGTGATCTGCATCGCGACCTGCATGGCGAAATCCTCGAGCGCCCGGACGGCCTCCTCCTCCCCGGAGGCGACGTACTTAAAGAACTGCTTTCCGTCGAGGGGCGTCGAGGGGTCGAGGCCGGCGTACTCCCGGTAGCGGAGGAGGAGGCCGGTTGTGCTGCAGAGGACTCCCGAGGAGGACTTTCCGGAGTCCCAGTCGGTGTTGGTGAGGCGCATGAAGCTGTATTCGCCTGCCGTGAAATGCTTCCCGTTTACGATCTTCCCGTCTATGATGAGACCGCCTCCGGCCCCCGTACCGATGATGAAGACGGCCGCGTTCTGACACCCCTTAAGGGCGCCGGCCGTGAGCTCGGCGTAAGCGGCGCATTTTCCGTCATTGGAGATATGGACGGGCGCCCCCGTGAGGGCGGAGAGCTCCGGGGCGATGCTTTTCCCCTGGTTGTAGCGCAGCCAGCCGCCGCCGTTGCAGCGGCCGAGCCGGCTGTCGATGATGCCGGGAAGGCTCATGGCGATGCCCGAGACCTCCCCCGCGTGTTCCCGGTAGAGCGCGTTCAGAGTCTCAAAAAAATGCTCCTGCGTGTCCTGCGGGGTGGGAACTGAGCCGGCCGCATTTCTCTCAAGGGATTCGTCCATGACAGAATACTTGATATCGGTTCCGCCGACGTCAAAAACCATCAGTTTCATGTGGGCGCCTCCTCTCTCAGCCGAGATCCTCTCCGTTTGAGGCGATGACCTTTTTGTACCAGAAGAAGGAGTCCTTGCGGTACCGCTTCAGATCCTTCAGGTCAAATTCATCGCGGTTGACATAAATAAAGCCGTATCTCTTCTTTACGCCCTCGTGCGTCGACACGAGGTCGATGGCGGACCAGGGGCAGTAGCCGAGCATCTCCACGCCGTCCGTGACGGCGAGGCGCATCTGCTCGATGTGCTTCCGCAGATACTCGATCCGGTAGGGGTCGTGGACCGTTCCGTCCGCCTCCAGTTTGTCATAGGCGCCGAGGCCGTTCTCCGTGATGATGACCGGCAGGTGATATCTCGAATATACCTCGCGGAGCGTCGCCCGGAATCCGACGGGATCGATCTCCCAGCCGAATTCGGTTCTGGGCGTGAAGGGATTCGCGACGCCCCTGTATGCGCCGGGCTCGGAGAGCCCGCCCTGCTGGTCGGATTCGCCCTCCTTCGGGCGGCTCGCGGTTCCGTCATCCATCTCCACGGTGGCCGTATTGTAGTAGTTGAAGGCGATAAAATCGGGCTTCGCGGCGCTCATGATCTCCATGTCGCCGTCCGCGATCTCCGGAAGGGCGTCATTGTCCCGCAGCCAGGACCAGACGAGCGGGTTGTAATATCCGCGGACGGCCATGTCCAGATAGAGCCAGTTGCGGACCGCATTCAGGTTCTGGGCCGCGAGGACATCCTCCGGTCTGCAGGATTTCGGATAGACGAGGGAGATGTTGGGCGCGGGGCCGATCTTCGCCCCGGGAAGCATCTCGTGGCAGAGCTTCATGGCCTTCGCCTGCGCGAGGAGCATGTGGTGGTTCTGCTGGTAGATCTCCTTTATGGGATTATCCGTATCTCCGATGGTGGAGGTCCCGATGAGCGATCCGACCAGGGTCATCATATTCTGCTCGTTGATGGTGAGCCAGTATTTTACCCGGCTGCCGAAATTCTCAAAGAGGATCCTGGAGAATTCGATGAAGGCGTCCACGGTCTCCCGGTTCGACCAGCCGCCTTTGGCCGCCAGCGCCGCGGGCAGGTCGAAATGGTACATCGTGACGAGCGGTTCAATTCCGTGAAGGCGGCACTCGTCGATAAGATCGCTGTAGAAGTCGACGCCCTCCCAGTTGACGGCGCCGGTTCCCTCGGGAAGGATGCGCGTCCATGCGATGGAGAAGCGGTAGGTCTTAAATCCCATCTCCGCCATGAGGGCGACGTCCTCCTCGTAGTGATTGTAGTGGTCGGCGCAGACGTCAAGCTCGGATGTCCCCTCCGGCACCTTCTTGATATCCTGGACGGACGGTCCCTTTCCGTGTGTGAGATTTTCTCCTTCAACCTGATAGGCGGAGGTGGAAGCGCCCCAGAGGAATCCCTCCGGGAACGGCTGCAAGTTCCTGTACTGCATGGCGTGTCTCCTTTCAGAAGCGGCATCTGCTGCCGCTGTTGTCCCGTATAGCGCATATAAAGCGATGCTGTGCCATATCCCCGCGATATTGCGGCATTTAACACTATGTTCTGCATTATACCAGAAACGGAAAAGAAGATGTACTTTTCCTTGAAAGTGTGGGAAAATACTCTTACTCATCAATCAAAAAGAGGTGTCTATGAAAGAGTTCAGTTTCCGCGCCGTCACAGATCCGGAGATTTTTGCGGAGAACCGTATGCCGGCTCACAGCGACCACATTTTTTATGAAAATGAGCCGGGCGACTGCTGTCTGTCCCTGAACGGCCTGTGGAAATTTTCCTTTGCGAAAAATTACGCGGAGGCGCCACGGGGCTTCATGCGGGATGATTATCCGGTTGACGGCTGGGACGACATCCGTGTGCCCGGCCACATCCAGCTTCAGGGCGGGGGCGCCTTCGGGGCGGGCAGCGGGAGAGGAAGCTCCTATGATCTTCCCCAGTACGTCAACACGCAGTATCCCTGGGACGGCAGGGAGGAGGTCCCCGCGGGGGCGGTTCCGGAAGCGTACAATCCCGTCGGGACCTATGTGCGCACCTTCGTGCTGCCCAGGCAGTGGGCGAAGCGCACGGTGTACATCTCCTTTCAGGGCGCCGAGAGCGGCCTTGCCGTCTGGCTGAACGGGTCCTATGTCGGCTACAGCGAGGACGGCTTCACCCCCTCGGAATTTGATCTTACGCCCTATCTGCGCGAGGGGGAGAATTATCTGGCGGCGCAGGTTTTCAAATGGACCTCGGCCAGCTGGTGCGAGGACCAGGATTTCTTCCGCTTTTCGGGCATCTTCAGGGACGTTTATCTGACGGCCCTTCCCAGGGTGCACATTCGCGACCTCCGCGTGAGGACGCTGCTTGACGACACATTTGAAGCGGCGGATCTCGAGCTCACCCTGAAGTCCACGGCCGCGGGGCGGGTGAGGGTGACCCTGTCCTATGACGGCCAGCTCATCCTGGCCAAGGAGAAGCCGCTTAAGGAGGAGCCGAAGCGGGCGAGAAAGGGCGCGAAGCCGGTCAACCGCTTCGTATTCCCCGTCAGTTCTCCCAGGCTGTGGAGCGCGGAGACGCCGTATCTCTATGATCTTAAAATCGAGGTCTTTGACTCCTTCGGGACGAGGCGCGAGACGGTGACGGAAAAGGTGGGCTTCCGCCGCTTCGAGATCCTGGACGGCGTGATGTACATCAACGGCATGCGCATTGTCTTTAAGGGAGTCAACCGCCACGAATTTTCGGCGGAGAGCGGCCGCGTCATCGATGAGGAGATCATCCGCAGGGACCTCATCACCATGAAGCGGAACAATATCAACGCGGTGCGGACGAGTCACTATCCCAACCGGACGGAGTTCTACCGCCTCTGCGACCTGTACGGCCTCTATGTCATCGACGAGACCAATCTCGAGTCCCACGGGACCTGGGAGTATCTCACGCGGACCGGAAAGGATGTGAGCTTCGCGATTCCCGGGGACCGGGAGGAGTACCGCGGCATGGTGCTCGACCGGGGCAGGAGTATGCTGGAGAGGGA
>CAYLHR010000086.1:0-8815 GCA_964383335.1 uncultured Lachnospiraceae bacterium | reverse complement strand
GTATTCGCCGACGGCGGGAAGCGGCTTCCCGGTGTCCTTCCGGATCTTTCTCAGCATATCCCGGTAGAAGGAAAAGCTGATGTGCTTCACCGCGTCGAGCCGCAGGCCGTCTATTCCCGTCACGCCGATGTACCAGTCCAGCCATTTTTCCGTCTCCTCCACGACAACAGGATTGCTCATGTCGACATTCATGCCCATCAGGTAATCGAAGTTGCCGTTTTCGGGATCCGTATCCTTCTCCCATTTTTTACCGGTGAAGCGGAAAATTCTGTCCTGGTAGTCCTTTCCTTCGGCCCAGTCCGTTCCGGAAAAATGCCGGTGGTCCCACGTGAACGTGCTGTATTTTCCGTTTCTTCCGGGAAATGTGAATTTTGACCACACGCGGACCTTCTCGCCCTCTCCGACCTGCACGTTCCGGTCGTCTGCGAGATCCGTCACCGCGGTCACCTCCTCCACCTCATCGCCTCCCATGCGGTGGTTGAGAACAATATCCCCGAACACTCGGATTCCGGCGTCATGAAACGCCCGCACTGCGTCGAGGTATTCTTCCTTTGTTCCGTATTTTGTGCGGACGGTTCCCTTCTGATCGAACTCACCGAGATCGTACATATCGTATACGCCGTAGCCGACATCCTCCTGTGACGTCCCCTTATATGCGGGAGGAAGCCACACCTCCGTGATGCCCAGCTCCGACAGGTTCTCCGCCTTTGCGGCGCACCGCTTCCACCAGAGGCCGTCGTTGGGCAGGTACCACTCAAAATACTGCATCATGGTTTCGTTATGACTCAACCTCATCATCTCCTTTCCCATGAATTGTCATGTTTCTACCATAAAACAGGTGTAAATGTCAAATGTCGCCCCGAAGATATTTTTATTCTGTACTTTTTATACAAAAATACAGCAAAATCTTCGTGCACTATTCTGTCTTGAACCTTTCACCCCTCCCGGGTATACTCTTTATCACATCAGCTGTTGTTCCGTTCTGTTAAAAAAGCTCCGGACGGAGATCTTTTCTTTCCCAGACTCAATTGAATCCGGCTTTGAATGACCGGGGTTCCCGCACGTATGAGATATACTGTATGTATAGATATCTGCAAAACCGGCTCTGCAGGCGGGAGACCGCGGAGAAAGGAGGTGCATCGTGTGACTGAACTGAAAGAATTCTGGCAGGAGGAAGACGGCGTCGCGGTGGTTGAGATCGTTCTGATCCTTCTTGTGCTCATCGCGCTCGTGCTCATTTTTAAAGAGCAGATCACCAAGGTTCTGAAGAGCCTCATGTCCAAAGTATCATCCCAAAGTGATTCAGTTTAAGCGCCATTCTGCGGCATCCTGAAAACGGGCCGCGTTAAAGGCGCGGAAGGGAGAACGCCTTGAAGCCGAGGGGCAGTATGAGCATCTATTTCAGCCTGATGACGGCTGTCATGGTCTCACTTATCTGTACGTCGATTCTGTCCGTGAAGGTAAGCTGCGGGCGCATGCGCGCGGCGGACAGCGCGGATCAGGCCATGTACTCTCTCTTCGCCCGCTACGACCGGAAGCTCATGCAGAACTACGATCTGTTCTTTCTGGACGCGGGGGGCGCGGGGGGCGGGCCCTGCGTGGGCGCCGCGCTCGCGGAAGTGGAGAGCGCCATGGACGCCGTGCTTGATCCCGGGAAAGACTGTCCGGTACTTGCGGGAAGGAGTCTTCTTACGCTGGTCCGGACCGGGGGTTATGTCTGCGGCTACACGCTTGCCACCGATGCGGGCGGCGCCCCGTTTGAGGCGCAGGCCATTTCGGCCATGAAGGACACCGCCGGCATTGAGGCGCTATCTCTTCTTAAGGAAAGAACCGGCGAGGCGGTTTCATCCGCCGAAGCCGGTGAATCCCTGCTGGCGGAATCCTCGTCCGTCAGCTATCAGGAGATACAGGAATGTTCGGAGGAGACGAGGACCGCGGCGGAAGAAGAGGGCGTCGAAATTATCACCGAAGTGCCGGAGGATTTCGTCAATCCCCTTCCGGCTCTGGAAACACTGAAACGGGGTTCCGTCATGGACCTGGTCCTGCCGGACGGCCGCGCGGTCTCCGGAAAAGCGGTGGATCCTGCCTCTCTCGTCAGCGGCCGCGATCTCCAAAGCGGCGTGGGCGTCATTGACGCGTCCGGCGGCTCAGGCGGGAGCAGCATGTATTTTAAGGGATGGATCCTGGCTCATTTTAAGGATTTTACGGAGCCGGAGGAGGCCTGCGGCCTCACTTACCAGCTCGAATACCTGCTGGCGGGAAAGCCCGGAGACAGGGAGAATCTGAAAAGCATCATTACCCGGCTGCTCCTTCTGCGGGAGGCGGCAAATATCGCCTGCCTGTACGGAGATGCGCAAAAGAGCGCGGAGCTGACCGAGATGGCCGGCCTCATTTCGATCTTTCTCCTCATTCCGGAGGCCGAGCCCCTCATCAAGCTGCTTCTCGCGGCGGGGTGGGCCTACGCGGAAAGTCTCGTGGATGTCCGGGGACTTCTCGAGGGAAAGCGGGTGGCTGCCGTCAAATCCGCCGCCAACTGGCAGACCGATCTGGAGGGGCTCGCGCAGTCCGGCGGAGATATCAGCGGACTTGCGGAGGATATGCCGGGCGGGCTGACCTATCGCGAATATCTGGCGGGGATGCTGATGGTCACACCGGGAAGAAAGCTCCTGTCCCGCTCCATGGATCTCGTCGAGTCTCACATGCAGGGTCTTGGCAGGCCGTCCTTCCGGCTCGATTCCTGCATCTGCGCGCTGTCCGTCGAGATTCAGGTGAGATCGGAGAACATGGTGACCTTTCCGGTGGTGAAGGAGCTGAGTTATCAGGACTTATGACAAAAGGATTTATGAAAAACGGGAAGACGGAAGCATCAGAAATCGGATCAGGCAGACCGCCGGCTTCCCGTTGACTTTTGGTGCGGGGCCGAATTACAATGAGAATCACTCCCGCAAAAAGGCATCGCCCGGTGCGCACGGGACCCGGATGAAAGGACCGGCTATGTGACGATATGAAGACAAGAGAAGAGGCAATCGCATACGCGCTGACATTTCCCGGCAGTTTCCGGGACGCTCCCTTCCGCGATCAGAACTGGCAGCTTGTCCGCTGGAGCGGGAACCGGAAGGCCTTCCTCTGGACCTATGAGCGGGACGGGCAGATCTGCATCAATGTAAAGGGGAAGCCCGACAGCATCCAGTTCTTCCGGCTGGTCTATGATTCCGTCCGGCCCGGCTGGCACCAGAACAAGGACCACTGGAATACGGTCATTCTGGATGGCAGCATCCCCGATGAGACCATAGAGGCCATGATCGAAGAGAGCTATCTTCTGATCTCCGACAGTCCGTCGAGGCGCATTTACGAGGCGGTAAAGAACATCCCCAGGGGAAGGGTGGCCACATACGGCCAGGTGGCGGCCCTTGCGGGTAATCCGAAGATGTCCCGCGCCGTGGGCAACGCGCTTCACAAAAATCCGGACCCGGAGCACATTCCCTGCCACCGCGTCGTGAACGCGCAGGGGAGACTCGCGGATGAATTTGTGTTCGGCGGCCCCGGCGTGCAGGCGCAGAGACTGCGGGAGGAAGGGGTCGAGGTTGTTGACGGAAAAGTGGATCTCGGGAAGTATGGGGTCTGAGTCAGGGGGACGGTTCTGTTTGACTCGTTGCGTCCGGGACGCAACGAGTCAAACAGAACCGTCCCCCTGACTCAGTCCCCCTTACTCACCTGCGGATCCTGTATCTCAGCGACGGCCTGCCGCCCGTCGTGTAATCCACCATGCTCGTGATCTCCCCGTTCTCCAGCAGGTAATTGAGGTAGCGGCGCACCGTGATGCGGGAGAGACCGATGCTTTTTGAGATCTCATCGCTTGTCAGATATTCCGCGGTATGCTCCGACAGGTGGCTTCTCAGCAGATCAAGCGTCTGAGGCTGGATGCCCTTTACGGGCTCCGCCTTCTTTTTTTCAGGCAGAGGTGTCTGCCGCATGAGCTGATCCACTTCCGCCTGCGTGAGGCGCGTGCCGCTTCCCATCATCTTCCGCACCCGTCTGAATTTTTCCAGCGTCTCCCGGAACCGCTCATAGGTAAAGGGCTTTACGATATAGTCCAAAACCCCCAGGGAAAGCGCCGCCGTGATGTCGTCCGCGGTGTTGGCCGCGGTGATCATGACGAGCAGGGTACGGATCTCCAGGTCTCTGCATTTCCGGATAAATTCCATCCCGTTCATAAGCGGCATATAGAGATCGACCACGGCGAGATCGACGGGGTGGGTCTTCAGATAATCCAGCGCGTCTCTGCCGTTGGAAAATGTCCCGTCGATCCGCATCTCCGGATCTGTCTCCAGATACTGGCGGTTGATGGAGGCGACCATCGGATCGTCCTCTACGATAATTACATGGAACATGCTGCGCTCCTTCACGAGTCAGAAGAGTCAGAAGGGACGGTTCTTCTGACTCATTTTTACAGTAAGTAAGCAGGTCTCTTTGCAGCAATTCCGGAAAATGAGTCAAAAGAACCGTCCCTCCTGACTCATACCGGGAGATTGATCTCAATGGAGGTGCCTTCCCCCGCCTCGGTGTCGATGTGGAAGGTGCCCTCATAGCGGTCGACGATTTCTTTCATGAGGCGGAAGCCGTTTCCGTGACCCTCGCCCTTTGTCGTGGTGTGCGGGTCGTAGATGGAGAAGAGTATGTCCTCGGGAATGCCGCCTCCCGTGTCGTCGCAGATGATCGTCGTGTGTCCCGGTTCCGAGTAGATGCCAAGCTCGATGGCCTTCTCGGGGAAATCCCCGCTGTTCAGCTCATCCATGGCATTTTCGACCAGATTTCCGACGAGGGTGATGAAGCAGTCCACCGGCAGGCCGCTCTCCTTGCTGTTGAAAAATGTATCCTGTTTGAGGACGAAGCGGATTCCCATCTCGTTCGCCTTCATGAGTTTGCCGATGAGCAGGGCGGCGAGTGAGGGGATCGGAACTCTGCGGCTGATGTCGCTCACCGCCTGCCCGGAGATGAGCGAGGTTCCCGTGATGTATTCCTTGGCCTCCGGAATTTCATTCATTTCGAGAAGACCGAGGATGACGTGCAGTTTATTTGTAAATTCGTGGTTGACCGCGCGCAGGGTCTCGATCATGTAGCGGGTTCCCGTCAGCTCCTCCGCGAGCTTTGTGACCTCGGTCTTATTGCGGAAAATGGACACGGCGCCCGTGATCTTCCCTTTCCTGCGGACCGGGATCCGCGAGGAGATGATGTGCTTTCCGCGGATCATAAAGCTCACGTCGTGCTCCGTGATGCCGGTGCGGACCGTCGTCGGGAGCATGGTTTCGGGGTAGTAGTCCGTGAGCAGCCGGCCCTCGGGGTTTACGGAGTCCGGAAGCTCGAGCATTTTTCTGGCCGCCCGGTTCATCACCGTGACCCGTCCCTCCGTGTCGATCGCGAAGAGGCCCTCCTCGAGCGCGTCCATGACCTCGACCCTCTCGATATAGAGATTCGCAAAATCCTCAGGTCGGTAGCCCAGCAGGAGCTTTTGAAGCCGCACGCGGTAGATGCCGGCGATCACCCCTCCCGCGGCGAGAAGGAGGAGGAACAGGGTAAGGAACATGGCGAAGATTCTATGCCGGACCTGCGCAATATTGTCTATGAGCACAGAGGTCATGACGAATCCGATCCGGTTCCCGTCCTCATCGTCAATGCCGTAGAAGGCGCGCCTCTGCCTGCCCATCGTCCCGACCGCGACGGAGATATACGGGTCGGCTCCCGCGGTGATGCGCCCCTCGTCTCCGCCGACAAAGCGCTCGCCGACGCGGTCCGGGTTCGTGTGGTAGAGCCTCACGCTGTCCCGGTTGCAGATCACGAGGACGTCGATGGTGGAAAAATGGGCCGTCAGTGAATCCAGTGTTTCCCTGAGCCGCTCATTCGGAGTCTCGGATTTCACAAGCTGCCGCACCTCATCCATCTCCGCGATCATCTCCGCGTAGTCGAGGATGGCGGTGTCCTGGTCGCCGCTTTTGATTTCCAGCGCGACGCGGACACAGACAAAGCCGGTCAGCAGGATGGTAAAGAGGAGCAGCAGAAAGACGGAAAGGTAGAGTCTTACGGAGATAGCCGAGCGGTGCTTTCTGTGATTCTTCATGTCTCTCCTCCTTTCCGCCGGCATAAATGAAAAGGCAGGCGCAAAATCATGCGCCTGTATCTACTATATCACAAATTCTCAGATTGCTCATTTTCATGAAGGATTTTATGCGCCTGCACCGCGATTTCCGGCAGAAGATGATAGAGAATCATCAGATCTCCGTTTTTGCGGCGAAGCGTCTCGTCATTGACGGGGATATAGGTGAGATCCGTGTCCCCGTCTTTTGCGGGAGCGTGCCGGACCGCCGCCTCAAAGGCCGCCTGTGACAGAGCCTGTTCCCTGGGGAGGGCCCGCCAGACACGCGCCTTTTTTACCGCCTGCGAGACGGAGGGGATGATCCCGAGAATGCCGCAAAGAACCGCGGCAAGCCCGAGAAGGAAGAAGACGCGGTCCCCGCCGGGCGGGAAGACGGAAAGGGCGGCTCCCGCAAGCAGGATCACCGCGAAGGGAAGACACCTTCGAAGAAGCGGGCGGCCGTAGGAGAGAATCCCGTCCAGCTCCCGCTCCGCGCATGCGGCGCACACCCCGAAGTCCCTCATTTCGCCGAGTGCCTGGACCCTCTTTTCCCGGTCCAGGTCGCGGACATGCAGCGTTCTTACCTCAAGCGCGCGAAATGTATACGCGCAGGGATCTCCGCAGGCCATGCAGCTCCTGACTGCGTTTTCCTGTTCTTTCATATCTGTCCGATTCCTTCAATAAACATGCGGCATGGCCGAACTGTGTTTTCGGCCATGCCGGTTATGTGCTTACAGCATTCCGCCCAGTGTCGACAGAAGAAGCGAGCCGATGAGCAGGATAATGGCGCCTCCGAGACGGGAGGAGATCTGCGCGAAGGGCATGAGCTCCATGCGGTTTGCGGCGGAAAGAACCGCGACGTCTCCCGTGCCGCCCATGTTCGCCATGCAGAGGCCGGCCGTGATACCCGCCTCGACGGGATAGAAGCCGACCAGCCTTCCGATGAGGGCCGCTCCGAAGAACGCGCCGATGACGGTGAGGCCGCAGAGAACGAGATAGGTCAGGGAGAAGCTGCTGATCACCTGTCCGAGATCGAGATAGCAGAGGCCGATGCCCATGAGAAGGACGTTTGTCAGGTTCTTCATGATGAACTGGAACCACTGATAGCAGGCGATCTCAGCCCACTCGGGCAAGAAATTGCCGATCTTGAAGATGGCGACCGTGATGATCATGAACGCGTAGGCGTGAACGGTGACGGCCGGAACCAGCTTTTCCCACACGCCCGCGCAGATGTATCCCCATGAGAAAAATGCGCCGGAGATAAGAAGGCCGATGCCGAGATTCGTCACGGAGATGGAGTCGCGCTTCTGCTGCATTTCCGGGCTGATCTCAAGTTCCTTCGGGTCAATGCTGCCGGCCTGCATGAGCGCGCCGTTTCCGTTCCAGAGATTGCTCTTAAAGACCTTCACGAAGAGACCGCCGAGCACGATGGAGATCGCGTTTCCGATCGCGACGGCCGGTGTCATGATGCTGAGGGCCTCCGCTGCGGTCATCGTTCCGGCCGCGTCGAAGATTTTCGAGAGCGGCGATGCGCCGGCTCCCATGCCGCCTCCCATGATCGGAAGGGCGATGAGCAGCATTCCCTTGATGGCGCCGTATCCCATGATCGCGGCAGCGCCGGTGCAGAGCGCGAAGGAGAGAATGATGGCTCCGAAGATGGCGGGGAAGTAGCGGGACGCGGCCTTTACCAGAAGCTTCCGGTTCATGCCGAGGATCGAACCCGTAATCAGCGCCGCGATATACCAGTCGAGGAAGGCGCCGGTCGGCTTGAAGAAGGTGCTGATGTTGCCGACGAGGTCATACTCCTTCCAGAGCTGCATATAAGTCGCCGTGACATTGCCGTCCGCGTCCTTTACGATCTCGGGAAGCAGATGAAAATAGTGCAGAGCCGCGACTCCGAAGAGCACCACGATCGCTCCGCCGCCGAAATAATCTTTAATGATGGGAGCTTTGTTTCCGATAAAATCGAGCCAGGTGCCGACCACAATCATAAAGATGAAGCAGCCGGTCATTCCCGGAGGCAGGACGCCGATGTAGGTGCAGAGCAGCACAATAAATGTAATGAAGCAGAACATCGGAAACGGCATGTTAAACAGCTTAAGGCCCTTTGCCTGATCCATAAGTTTTCTCCTTTCTTCTGAGTCAGCGGGGACGGTTCTTTTTGACTCATTTTCAGATTTGTCATACAGGTGATTCGCGTATGCGGCGAGGCGGACTGCGAAAGTCCGCTTCAAAATGAGTCGAAAAGAACCGTCCCCATCGACTCATGCTGAATGCCGGCGTGTCAGATTCTGGCGACGCCGCTCGCGATGGCGGCTTCCGCGACGGCTTTCGCGACGGCGGGGCCCACCTTCGGGTCAAATGCGTAGGGGATGATGTAGTCGGCACTCAGCTCGTCGTCCGGGATGAGGCCTGCGAGAGCCTTGGCGGCCGCCATCTTCATCTCCTCGTTGATGGCTGTTGCTATTGTGTCAATCGCGCCACGGAAGATGTATGGGAATCCAAGCACGTTGTTTATCTGGTTAGGATAGTCAGAACGGCCTGTAGCATAAAGGATATCTTCTCTTGCTTCCATAGCGTTCTTGTATGAAATCTCTGGGTTTGGATTTGCCAAAGCGAATACGATTGGTCTTGGGGCCATGGTCTTAACCATTTCCTGTGTCAAGACATCAGCTGTAGATACAC
>CAYLHR010000085.1:0-8921 GCA_964383335.1 uncultured Lachnospiraceae bacterium | reverse complement strand
GTGGGAAAGCTCCCCGTAATCCTTGAAGCTCCGGGTCGAAAAATACACCGTGCCGTTCTTCTCATACGCGTGGCCCCGTTCGATCAGGGCCTCGATCATGCTGATCATCCCCCCGATCTCCTGGGTCGCACGGGGATGCACGGTCGCTGGGCGCACGTTCATCCCCTCCATATCCTTTTTGCACTCGGCGATATAGCGCTCGGCGATCTCCTCCGCGGACACCCCCTCCTCGTTGGCCGCCTTTATGATCTTGTCATCCACATCAGTGAAATTGGAGACGTAATTGACCTCATAGCCGCGGTGCTCGAGATAGCGGCGGAAGGTGTCGAATATGATCATGGGCCGCGCGTTTCCGATATGAATCAGGTTGTAGACCGTAGGGCCGCAGACATACATGCTGACCTTTCCCGGCTCCACGGGCACAAATTCCTGCTTTGTCATGGTGAGTGAATTAAAAATCTTCATGAATAACCTTCTTCCGACAGATTGTCCGTTTCCTTATGCTCTGTCCATTGTAATGGATTTGCCATTTCCCCGCAAGAGCGTTTCCGCCGCCCCGGACCCCGGTCAGTCCTCCGCGGACGCGATGAGGCAGACAGCCTGCGCGGCGATGCCCTCCATGCGCCCCGTAAAGCCCAGCTTCTCCTCCGTCGTCGCCTTCACGCTCACGCAGTCCGCCGGAATGCCGAGAGCGGAGGCGATATTCTCCCGCATGGCGTCTATATGCGGCCGCATCCTGGGGCGCTCGGCGATCACGGTCGAGTCCACATTGACCGGCCGGAATCCGTGTTCGGCCAGCAGGCGGCCCACCTCGCGGAGGAGCGCGAGCGAGTCCGCGCCCTCATAGGCCGGGTCCGTATCGGGAAAATGCAGCCCGATATCGCCCAGAGCCGCCGCCCCGAGCAGGGCGTCCATGACGGCGTGAACCAGCACATCCGCATCGGAGTGCCCGACAAGTCCCGTCTCACAGGGGATCTCCACCCCTCCGATGATCATCTTTCTTCCCGCTCCCAGGCGGTGTACATCATAACCCGTTCCGATTCTCAACATCTCATCCCTCCCTGCTGCGCGGCATAACCGCAATGTTCACTTGCAATTGTCCGCGGCGGTGCTATACTTAAAATTGCTCCGGTTCTTAGTAAGAGGTCCTCTTGTTCCGCGTCCGCGGCGGGGGCCGGTCCGCATCCAGTGCACCTATTAGAGAACAGTCTGGGAATGCGAGACCGCCGGTGCATTTTTTATGCCTTTTTTATGCCTTTTTTATGCCTTTTTTATGCCTTTTTATGCCTTCTTATGCCTTCTTCCGGGAAGCTCAATCTTCCTCATCCGCCAGTTCCGGACGGGTCAGCCCGACCGCGTCCAGGATGCCCGGGGAGACCGCGAAGATCACCCCCGGTCTGCTGTCAAGAGCGCAGTAGACGTCAAGCGTCGTCCCGTTCTGACTGCCGACCGTGATCTCAGACGTCTCTCCCTCCGTATCCGTAATCGAAATCCGCGGAGATTCCGCGGTTATGCCGTACTCCGCGGGGTCCGCATCTCCGGTCAGCTCGCGCGTGACGGCGACGCCGGTGAGCGCGGCTGCGATTTTCGATATCTTCAGCTGATCCGGGGCGGGGGTGCCGTCAAAGGTCCAGACCCCGTCCGTCCGCTCGAGGCGCGCGCGCGTCCCGTCAGAAAGCGGAAGCTCCATCGCCCTGATCCGGTCCGCCGTGAGATCCGTCAGCGTCTCCTTCTGCCCGCCCGCGGATCTGCTGACGGTGAACCAGATCAGGCCGAGAACGGCCAGACAGACCGCAAGGCCCGCCAGTGTGAGTCCCCGTTTTTTTGTCAATTTTCATCCTCCCGCAAAATCCTGCTCCCTATCTTCTGCGCCGCCTGATAAAGACCGCCGCTCCCGCCAGAAGGACAGCCGCGGGCAGGGCCAGCATGAGCAGATTCCCGAGAATCAGCTGCACGGAGGAGGGGAGAACCGTGTGGGGGACCGTGAGATCCCTCATCTGCACGGCCACGGCGCTGCCGCGGTCCGTGAGATAGGCCATGCACCTCGAAAAGAGGCCGGTGTTGCCCTCGGGCAGGGCTGTCTGCTCCTGAATCAGCGTGGACAGCGCGTCCGAGCTGAAGAGACAGGGCGTCGTAAAATACAAAATTTTGGTGATTCTGTCCTCCGGAGCGGAAGAGGCGCCGCCGGAATCTCCCGTCCCGTCTCCGCCTGCCTCCTGCCGCGCGCCGTCAAGCGCCACGTCGGGCTCTCCCATGGGGTCGGCGGACGGCGTCTCCTCGATGCAGACGGCAAGATCAAAGCTTCCGGTCTGATCTCCCTCCTCCCTCTCAACCGTCTGCCCCACCGATTCCTTCAGATAGGCATCCGGTGAGGTCGAAAGCACCGGCAGGGCGGCGTAGCTCACGCTGTCCTCTCCCTCCGTCAGATACAGGGCCTCGGGCAGCGCGCAGATCAGGTTCTGCCCCGCAAGACCGTTCGTCACCGGCAGCTCCTGCACCTTGGGGATGACAAAATACGGAGCCTGTACATAGGCGGACGCATTTTCCTCCATGGCCAGTCCCCCGGAGCGCTTCACGCCGTAATCCGCGAGCAGGGAGTCAAAGCCCGGCGTGCTGACGCCGGATACGGCCTCCGGCATGGAGACGAGCAGCGCATGGCCGCCGTTCTCCAGATAGTAGCGCACGCGACGGAGCTCCAGGTCCGTGAGGTCCGACATGGGCGAGAACATGATGAGGGCCGCCGCCGTCTCCGGGATCTCCCCGGTCAGCAGATTGACCTCCTCCGTCCGGATGCCGCTCTTTTCGAATACGTCCAGCATCTCCCCGCTCATGGCCAGCTCGCCGTGCCCCGACGTGTAACAGACCGTGGTCTCACTTCCGTCCGTGACGCGCGAGATGGCGCTCGTGATCTGCCCCTCCGCATCAAAGCCCGTGGTCTGGCCCGTCTGGCTGTCATAGAGGTAGAAGGCCGCGTAGTCCGCCGTCTCCGCCCGGTCGCCGGACACCGCAATCACGCTTCCCAGCGTCACGTCGCTTCCGACCGTCTCCCGCGCGAACCCGGGCTGCTCGACCGCGTCGATAAAATGCGCCGTCACGCGCTCCGAGGCGGAATCGTAGGATCTCACCAGGTGCTCGACGGACTCGTCCTCCCGGCCGGCCTCCGTGATCACATAGAGATCCACGTCCGACGTGAGGCCGGACAGGAGAGACCGGCTCACATCCCCCACAGAATAGAGATGCTCCGAAGAGAGGTCCGCCGTGGTCAAGCTGTCGGGCAGCGCCTGCACGATCAGGTTTACCGCCGCGATTCCGGCCAGAAGACCGGCCGTCAGCGCGGCAAAATAGGTGCCGCCGGACACGCGCCCGTCCCTCCTTACCTCCATGCCGATCCAGGTGAGAATAAGCCCGGCCGCGATATAGGACAGAAAATAGGCGATGTCCGACCAGCGCAGGATCCCGCCCGCGATATTCGTGAAACGGGCGGAAAAGTCCAGAATCCGGAGAACGGATTCGGTTCTTCCGCTGAAGAAACCGGGTCTTAGAAAATAGCCCGCATACAGCGCAAGGAGAACGGCCAGCACGGCGGAAAGGCTCCTCATCACGCTCCGCGTCATGCCGAATATCACGAGGCCCCCAAGCGCGGAGAGCGCCGTCAGAAAGAGAAGGGCCGACACCCCGGATGACGAAAAAAGGATGTAGACCGAGCTCATCATCTGCGTCACGAAGACGAAGAGAACCGCGAGGATGGCGGCGATCACCGGGGATTCCGTGAGGCTGGAAAAAAACATGCCCACGGACAGATAGGCGCAGCCCATCAGGAAAAAGACGCCCAGGCAGGCGTAATCCCAGCGGAGCGTCTCCCCGCCGAACCGCGTCATGATAAGCGGGTAAAATACCGTGATGAGAAGGGGCGCCGCGAAGACCGTGACCGCGGCCAGGTATTTTCCGAGCACGATCCCGAAGGGGCTCACGGGACTTGAGAGCAGCAGCGCCTCCGTTCCCTGCCTTCTCTCCTCCGAGAAGAGCCGCATGGCAAGAACCGGCGTCACGATATAGAACACGAGGGTCGATCCGCTCACCGCATAGTGCCATGTGAGAATTCCGTGATTCAGATTATAATAGCGGAACATCAGTCCCGTGACGAGAAGGATAACCGCCGCCGCGAGAGGTCCCGTGAGGGACAGTGCACACACTCTGAGTTCCTTTTTATAAATCGCTCTCATGCGTCCTCCCCGCCCGTCAGTTTGAGAAACACCCCCTTAAGCGCCTCGCTCCGCCAGGCCCGAAGAAGCAGGGGGTCCTGCGTAACGGGCCTCTCTCCGGCCCCGTCCCCGTAACCGGAAAGAAGCTCATCCGGCGTTCCGGAGGCAGCGACCTCCCCGTCCGAAAGAATGACAATCCGGTCGCAGAGATCCGCGATCTCGCCTATGTGATGCGAACTTACGAGGACGGAAGCGCTCTTTCCGATCTCACGGATGAGCTCCTTCACATCCGTCATCTGTCTGGGGTCGAGACCGGCTTCGGGCTCATCGAGGATCACGGCCTCCGGGCTTCCGAGAACCGCCGCCGCGATCGCGCATCTTTGCCTGTACCCCCTCGACAGATTCCGGGTGAGGCGGCCGGACAGATCTGAAAGGCCCAGCCGCGCCTCCGCCTCCTCCACCGCCCTCTTTGCGGCCGCGCCCGAAAGCCCCTTGAGCTCTGCCGCGAAGGACAAGTGCTCCCGGACGGTGAGCTCGGGATAGACCGGGGGATTCTCGGGCAGATATCCGAGCCGCCCCCGGGCCTTCATGCCCGCGTCCGTCACGGAGAAGCCGCCGATCTCCGCCACTCCCTCCGAGGGGGCGAGGACTCCGGAGAGCATCTTCAGCGTCGTGCTCTTACCGGCGCCGTTCGGGCCGAGAAAGGCGCAGATGCTTCCGTCCTCCACCTGAAAGCTGACGTCTTTTACCGCCGGCACACCGTGATAATATTTGGTCAGATGACTCGCTTTGATCAAAAGGACTGTCCTTTCCTTAAGTAAAAAACCGCAGGCCGCGTATCTTACATGCGGCATGCGGCTCATTTTCCGTTTAAAACCTTCTTTCAGATATCAGAGGCGCCGGCGTCCTCACTGCCGGCCGCCGTGAGCTCCTCCTCCGGAAGCTGGCGGATCCCGGCGGAGCGGAGCGCACTTTTCGCGTGCTCCTGATCGCCCGTCTTTATGACGAAGCCTGCCGTTCCCTCTTTTCTGGAGAAGAGCGCGTACACGTAATCCAGATTGACCGACGCCTCTCCCAGCGTCGTAAGAAGACCCACCAGGGAGCCGGGGTGATCCTCGACCTCAATCACGAGAACCTCATCCACCTGGCAGACGAAACCCTTCTCCCGAAGCACCGCCGCAGCGGTTTCCGTATCGCTGACGATCACGCGGACGATGCCGAACTCCATCGCGTCGCCCACATTCATGGCCCGCATGTCGATATTGTTTTCCTTCAGTATTTTACAAAATGAAGCCAGGGTTCCCGGCTGATTGGGAATAAATGTTGTAATCTGCCTGATCATACCGCCTGTCGGACCTCCGTCAATCTCTGAAGACATATTGCCGCGCACCCGGATCCGGAAGACGGCCCGGGTACTCACGTTACTTTACCACATCACAGCGCCCGTGAAAAGAGGAATCATGCCGAAACGGCACAGTGCCGCTACTTCCGGATGATTTCTCTCCAGATCCGCCTCAGCGCCTCCGTGTCGACCGGTTTGGATACGTAGGCGTCCATGCCTGCATGTCTGGCACGTTCCACATCCTCCTCAAAGGCATTTGCCGTCATGGCGATGACGGGAATCTCCGCGGTGCGGGGATCGCTGCTCCCGCGGATGAGGCGGGTGGTCTCATATCCGCTGATGCCCGGCATATGGATATCCATGAGGATCGCGTGCCATCTCCCGGGCGTCTTCTCGAGCATCTCAAGGCACTCCTCGCCGCTTCCCGCCGTGTCCACCTCGGCGCCTGAATAGGTCAGGAGCTCCGCGCCCATCTCCCGGTTCAGCTCATTGTCCTCGACGAGCAGAAGCCGGGGTATCTCTCCCTCCGCCGGAATCCGGAAGCGTCCGGGCGAGGGATAGAACACTCTTGTCTTGAAGTGCTCAGCCTTAAATCCGCTTCCGGGAGCCCTGATCCCGGACTGGCTGCGTGAGCTCTCCGGTCCCCGCTTCTTCTCACTCTCGGTCAGTCTGAGGGCAATCCGCACCGTAAAGACGCTTCCCTTCCCCTGCTCGCTCTCCACGTCGAGGGAGCCGCCCATGGCCCCGATGATGGATTTGCTGATGGAAAGCCCGAGCCCGGTTCCGGAGATGCCGCTCACCGTGGAATCATACTCTCTTTCGAAGGGCTCAAAGGCGTGCTGCAGAAAGTCGCCGCTCATGCCGATTCCGTCGTCCTTCACGCGGAAAAGAAGATTCACATATCCCCGGGGGGCATCCGCAAGAGGGGCCACCTCAAGAGACACGTGGCCTCCCCCGGGCGTGTACTTGACCGCGTTATTCAGAAGATTGAGCAGAAACTGAGCGATTCTCAGACGGTCGCAGTAGACGAAGGCGGGAAGCTGATCATCGTATTTTCTTTCAAAATGAAGCCCCTTTTCGGCCACGGAAGGAAGTACCATATCGCAGATTCCGTCCAGCAGCGGGAGAAACTCCTCACTGGTCTCATCGAGCGTACCCCTGCCGCTCTCGATCCGGCTGAAATCCAGTATTTCGTCTATGAGGTCAAGCAGATGGCCGCTGGACTCCAGAATCCTTTCCAGGCAAAGCCTCACCTTTTCCTCATTTCCGAGGTTGGCGGACGCGATCTTCGCGTAACCCATCACCGAATTCATGGGCGTCCGGATATCGTGGGACATACCGGCCAGGAACACGTTTTTTGCGTGCTCGGCGTGCTTCGCGTGCTCGAGGGCAGCCTCCAGCAGATTCCTCTGCCGCTCCTCCCGCATCTGATCCTCATTGACATTGGCAAATCCGACGAGCGCAGAGGTCAGCTCCCCCTCCGAGCTGCCGAGCCGCGCCACCTTTCCCCTGTGCCACAGGGTCCCCGTCCTTGACAGCGCCCGGAAGATAAAGCTGTACTCCGTTCTGCTTCTCAGATTGAACCGGATCCTGGGAAGCGTCAGATTCTGAATGAAGACATCCTCATCCTGGGCAAAGACACCGGCCGCGCAGAAGGCGCGGACCGTGTCCTCAAAACGGTCGCTGAAAGCGGATCCGTACCTGTTCCAGACAGCCGGCGACATCCGGCAGGTCTCGTACTCTCCCGTAATCAGATTGACGATATAAAGGGTCTCGTATTCGCGGGTCAGTGTTTCAATGAGTGCGGCATGCTGATAAAGCTGCTCCACGTCGCCTCCTTTCCCGCCGTTATCCGGCGAACATCATCCCGTCAAACAGCTCCTGGGCGTCCATGCCGGCCACTATGATCGGCCAGGATCCGAGTGACACGGGAATCCGCGCAATTCTCCCGTCCGTGAGCTTCAAATCCACATAGGACGCGTCGTCGGTCCGGTAAAGCGCAAGAGACGTTCCCGCCGGCAGATCCGCGCTGCCTGCGCTGCCTCCGCCCTCATCCACGAGATTGACGGCAAGGGCCCTCTTCAGCGTCAGATTTCTTGCGTTGGTGATGTAGAACCAGTCCTCCTCCGGAACCGGCAGACCGTCTTCCCCGACATGATAATGACGCCAGGCATTGGAAGTACTGAGTGCGTCTGTCCTCGTCTGCAACTCAAAATGCCCCGGATCTGTCAGCTGCCGTGTCGGCAGGAAACCCTCCGGGTACCCGTCGGTTAACGTTCTGAGCCCAAGATCCGTTTCCCCCGCCTTCCTGACCGTTCCGCCGGTGATCTCATAGACGTATATCTGCCTGTAATCATTATCAAAGAAGAGTTCCATGTAGACGAAGTCTCCCGACATCGTGTGAATGAAAACCGCGGATCTGTCGTAGTGATAGACCGTCTCCGTATAGGAGGAGCCGCCGACAGCGATATCGAAGGAATCAAAGGCGCCGTTCTCATTTCCGGACGCCCAGACGCTCCCGCGCTCCGTCTCCCCGTCTCCGTCCAGATCCGCGATGAGAAGATCCCCGTCCGGGAACTGCCAGGCATAGTTCCCGGGAACCATCAGATATTCGGTCTTAAAAAGCTGCTCATTTCCCCTGAAGGGAATCCGCACGCACTGACTCCCCTCCGCATAGGCACCCAGCAGATAGGGATCAAAATAGAATGTGATGCCGTCACTCTCAAGCGTCCAGCTGAAATACTCCAGGTTCTTCGCACTGATCATGTCGTCGCCGTTCATAAAGGAGAGATCCGGATAGTCCTTCCTCACCTGCGCGTCCACTTCTCTTAAGAGAGCGTCGACATCCGTCGACACGTCCTGAAGAGCCAGGCGCTTTCCCGTCTCCGTGTCGAAGGTGACGGCCGTGTGTCCGTGCATGCCGTGCGCGCCCCCCATATAGGTCTCATAGGTTCCGAGAAGGCTTAAAACAACGGAATCCGCCCTTCTGACACTGAACTCATTCGTATTCAGATACAGATCAAAATATTCCGGACTCTCCGTAAACCGCTCAAGGGCGGCTGACGTGTACTCTGCATATTCCGCCTCGGCCTGCGTCTCGATCTCAGCACGCAGGGCGTCAACGGCAGAGGCCAGCCGCGGATATTTTTCCTGATCCTCTGTTCCCAGAAAGACCCCGGGATATGTAAATTCGACCAGATATTTTCCGCTGTCCGGATCATTGTAGGGTTTGAAAAACTCGGTTGTGGAGATGTCAAGCATCTCGGGGCCGGCCCCCATCGCGCGGACTTCCCGTCCGGACATCAGAAGAAAGATCAGACAAATGGCCGCAGCAGATGTTCTCAGAAAGGTTTCTGACTTCATGCAAAGCCTCCTCT